>QEUR01000210.1 GCA_003577095.1 Acidobacteriota bacterium | reverse complement strand
TGAGGGACTGGGCCCCGACGAGCTGCTCTTCCCGGCCAGCCAGGGTGGATACCTGCACGCCCAGAACTGGCGGCGCGCTGTTCGGTGGAACGAGACGACGGACGGCCGCCGGCCGCACGACCTCCGGCACACGGCTGCCAGCCTGTGGATCGCGGCCGGCGTGGACATCAAGACCATCGCGGTCTGGCTCGGACACAGCTCCACGAAGCTGACGCTGGACACCTACGGGCACCTCATGGGCACCGACGCCGAGCGGGCCGCCATCGAGCGGATCAACCGGGCCTTCGGGCACCAATCAGGCACCAGTCCGGGCCAAGCCTCACGCCAGCCGCTCACGGTGGAGCCGAGAGAGGGTCTCTGACCTGCAGAAACACAAAGTGCCCCCGGCAGGATTCGAACCTGCGACACCCGCTTTAGGAGAGCGGTGCTCTATCCCCTGAGCTACGAGGGCGCGGCCCCGCGGGGCCAGGAGTGATCCTCTCACGGATCGCGCCACGGTCCTGAACGCGCACGGCATACCCTGACTGCCATGGCCCCCCGCACGGTGCACGTGGTCCGCGAGATGTCCTTCTCCGCTGCCCGCTCACTTCCCCACGTATGGGGAGGGCGCACGGGTCCGCACCCCTACCGGGTCGCGCTGACCGTGGCGGGCGAGCCCGACGAGAAGGGCATCGTCGTGGACTGGGGGGTGCTGGACCGTCTCGCGGCGCCCGTGTTGGGGCAGCTCGACGGCGGCGACCTCGTCGAGCTGCTGGGCACCCCGTCGGCGGAGGTCATCGCGCTGTGGCTGGTGGACCAGCTCGAGCCGGTGGTCCCCGGCCTGGTCAGCGTCCAGGTGTGGGAGACGGACCGCGCCTCGGCCGTGGCGGACGTGCGATAGTGCCCCGGTGACCGCCACGCCGACCCCCTCCCAGGACGTCGACGTCACGGCCGTCCAGGGTCGGACGGTCCTGACGCTCATGGGCAGCCAGACCCTGGGCGGGATCGGCGTCGCCAGCGGCATCGCGGTCGCCGCGATCGTGGCCGCGGAGGTGAGCGGCAGCGACGCGCTCTCGGGCCTGGCCAACACCACCCAGGTCCTCGGCGGCGCACTCTTCACCGTCCCCGTCGCCGCCCTCATGGCGACGCGCGGCCGACGCGCCGGGCTCGTGACGGCATACCTCGTCGGTGCCGTCGGCGCCCTCCTCGCGGTGACCGCCGCCACCGTCGGCAGCTTCTGGCTGCTCCTCCTCGGCACCACCCTGTTCGGCGCGTCGAGCACCGCCAACAGCCAGGCTCGGTATGCGGCCACCGACCTCTCCCCGCCCGAGCGCCGAGGGCGCCAGCTGAGCTGGGTGGTGTGGGCGACGACCGTGGGGTCGGTGCTCGGACCCAACCTCATCGGGCCGGGCCGGTGGATCGCGCTGCAGCTCGGTCTCGCCCCTCTCGCCGGCGCCTGGGTCCTCTCGCTCGCCGGCTTCCTGCTCGCCGCCGTCCTGCTCCAGGTGCTGCTGCGCCCCGACCCGCTGCTGCTCTCCCGCGAGCTGGAGCACCGGTCCCGGCCCGCCCTCGAGCAGGCGGCACCGGCCGCGGCCCGGCGCGGCAACGTCGCCGAGGGCCTGCGGCTCATCCGCTCCACGCCCGCGGCGCTGTGGGGGACGGCCGCCGTGACCGTCGGCCACGTCGTCATGGTGGCGGTCATGGTCATGACGCCGCTGCACATGCGGCACGGCGGGGCGGTGATCGAGCTCATCGGCCTGGTGATCTCGCTGCACATCCTGGGCATGTACGGACTCTCGCCGGTCGCCGGGCAGCTCACCGACCGCGTCGGGGCGGCCGCGGTCGTCCTGCTCGGCGTCGTCCTGCTGCTGCTGGCCTGCCTGCTCGCGGGGCTCTCCGCAGCCGGGTTCTCGGCCGGGCTGACCGCCGGGCTGGTCCTGCTCGGGCTCGGCTGGTCGTGCACGATGGTCGCCGGGTCGGGCACGGTCGCCGGCGCGGTGCCCGTCGCCGAGCGGGCCGCGGTCCAGGGCGCCGCCGACCTCGTGATGGGACTGTCCGCGGCGGCCGGCGGGGCGCTCGCCGGGGTCGTCATGGACCTGTGGGGCTACGGCGTCCTCTGCGTCCTGGCGGGGGCCGCCGCGCTCGCGCTGGGCGCCTTCACGGTTGCGAGGCGAGCAGTGGTTAGCCTGAGCCGGTGACCTCGTCCCGCTCCTCCCACGCCCAGGACGCCACCCGCACGGAGGCCGTCCAGCGGGCCCGCGGCGGGTGGCGCCGCGAGGTGGCCGAGCTGGGCGGGCCCAACACCCTGCTGTGGCACCGCACCTCCCTCACCGGCACCTTCGACCTCAACCTGGCCCACCCCGGCGGCGTGGCCAAGCTGCTCTCCGGCCGCCCGACCCTGCTCTCCGAGCTGGTGCGCGAGCAGGTCGCCCTCCAGGACGCGGCGCGCCGCATCGGCGCCATCCGGGACAAGGTCGGCGAGCTGCGGCGCGAGCACGGGCTGGAGACCGGCTTCCTGGGCATCGGCCTGGCCACCTGGACCCTGCAGCGGGTCCCGGTCCCGCCGCGGGCCCCCGTGCTGCTGCGCGCGTGCCGCATCACCCCGACCGGCCCGACGCACGCCGACTACCTGCTCGAGCTGCACGAGGACGTCGTGTTCAACCCGGTCCTCGAGCACTACCTGCGCAGCGAGGCCCACCTGGAGCTGGACCCGGCCATGCTCGCCGGGCTCTCCGCGCAGAGCCACGGCTTCGATCCGCGGATGACCTACCGCGAGCTGGAGAGCATCTGCACCGAGATGGCCGGCTTCGCGATCGGCCCGCAGATGGTGGTCAGCACCTTCCCGTGGGCCAAGCTGCCGCTGGTCACCTCCTACACCGGCGACGTCCACCGGCTGGCCGCGCACGACGTCGTCGCCGCCCTCGCCGGCGCGGACGTGCCGCTCACCTCGCCCGGCCCGGACCCGGTCCGCGCCGACGACCCGGCGCAGGAGCTCTCCGCCCTGGACGCCGACCGCTCCCAGCGCCTCGTCCTCGACGAGGTCGCCCGCGGTGCGCACGTCGTCCTCGACACCCCTGCCGGCACGGGCGCCACGCAGACCGTCGCCAACGCGGTCGTCGCCGCCCTGTCGGAGGGCAGGAGCGTCCTGGTCTGCTCGGAGGAACGCTCCGCGCTGGAGGCTCTTCGGCGGCGGCTGGACCACGTGGGCATGGGCGACCTGTGCCTGCACCTGGGGGAGGACCCGGTGTCCATGCGCGCCGGCCTCGCCACGCTCCGCCAGGCCCTGGACCGCATCCCCGCCGAGGAGGACCCGGACCTGGGCACGGACCCGCTGCCCGCCCGCGCCGAGGCCCTCGCCGTGCTGCGCCGGGACCACGAGGTGCTCCACCACCGGCACGAGCCCTGGGGCCTGTCGCTGGCACGCACCGAGGACGACCTCGCCGCGCTTGCGGCGCTGGAGCACCCGCCGGCCTCCCGGGTGCGCCTGCCGGTCGACGTGCTGGCCGGGCTCGACGACGAGCGGCTCGCGGAGGCCAGCGACGCGCTCGTCGAGGCCGCCGACGCCGGTGCCTGGACCCGCGCCCGCGCCGACGACCCCTGGTACGCCGCCCACCTCGGCTCCGCGGACGAGGCCGCCCGCGCCCGGGAGGTCGTCGCCCGGCTCGTCACCGGGGGCCTGACCGACGCCCGCGAGCAGGCCGAGGCGGTATGCCGCGAGACGGGGCTCCCGGTGCCCGCCAACCTCGAGCAGTGGGGCCACCGGCTGGGTCTGGTCGCCCGGGCCAGCGAGACCCTCGACATCTTCGCGCCCGGCATCTACGACGCTCCGCTGGAGGCGATGGTCGCCGCGACCGCGGACCGGGACGAGGTGTCCGAGCGTCCGGGCGCGGTCACCCGGGCACGCCTGCGCCGCCAGGTGCGCTCGCTGCTGCGGCCGGGCACCCCGCCGCCGGACCTGGCCCGTCGGGTGCGGATGGCCCGGGACGAGCTCGCCGAGTGGGAGTCGGTCGCCGGCCGCGCCGCCCGCCCCGCCGCGCCGGAGGGTTGGGAGGAGGCGCTGGCCGCCTACGTCCCGATCGGGGAGGACCTCGCCTGGCTGGGCCAGGTCTTCGCCGACCGTCCCTTCGGCCAGGACCTGACCACGGTCCACCTCGACACCGTCCTGGAGCGCCTCGTCCTGCTCGACGCCCGCGCCGACCGCGCCGAGGTGGCCGCCACGGTGCACCCGCTCCTGGAGCCGGTGCGCCGGCAGGGCCTCGGGGAGGTCGTCGACGACCTCGCCCGCCGGGGCATCCCGGCCGAGCGGGTCGCCGCGGAGGTCCGCTTCGTGCACCGCTCCTCGCTCCTGGCCCACCTGCGCTCCGACCAGGTCTCCCAGCAGCTGCCGGCCGAGGCGGTGCGCGAGGCCGAGCGGACCTTCCGCCGGGCCGACCGGGCGCACCTGCGGCGCAACGCGCTGCGCGCGCGGCGCGCGGTCGTCCGCAGGCTGCGGCGGACCCTGTCAAGGAACGCCTCGCAGGTCACCGCGTTCGAGCGTGCGGTCGAGCGCAGCCAGGTCGGGGGCGTGGACCTGCGGGACGTCATCAGCAGGGCACCGGACGTCGTGCTGGCCGCGCAGCCGGTCCTGCTCGCCTCCCCGCTCGTCGTGCCCTCCGTCCTCCCGCCGGACACCGTCTTCGACCTCGTCGTCGTGGACCGCGCCGGCCGCACGACCACCGCCCGGTCCGTCCCCGCCCTCGCCCGCGGGCGGCAGGTCCTCGTCGTCGGCGACAGCGGCGGGACCGGCCCCGCCGAGTTCACCGTGGTGGCCGACCCACGGGCCGAGGGCGAGCTGGCCGCGCCGGGGGACACCTCGGGCTCGCTGCTGGCCGACGCCTCGGCGGTGCTGCCCGTGCGCCACCTGCAGACGCACTACCGGGCGCTCGACCAGGGCCTGGTGGCTCCGCTGGCGCCGGTCATGTCCGTGCCCGTCCACAGCTTCCCGGGGGTATGGCGTGCCGCGCCCGTGCGCGAGCACGTCGCCGAGGGCGGCGTCGCCGAGCAGGTCCGCGCGGCCGTGGACCTGGTCCTGGAGCACGCGCGACGCGCGCCGGGGGAGAGCCTGCTGCTGCTCGCCGACGACGAGGCGACCGCCGAGGACCTCGACGTGGCGCTCCGGACCGGGCTCCTGGCCGCGGACGAGGACGACCGCTCGGCGCCCGCGGCGCTGCTCGACGACGCCTCCGTTCTGGAGCCGCTGCTGGTGCGTCCGCTGCACCGCGTGGCCGGCGAGGTCCGGGACCGCGTCGTCTGGGTGACCGGCCCGGGCACGGCGGGCGAGGTGCTCCGGGCGGCGACGGCCGTCGGCTCGGCCCGCCGCGCTGTCGACGTCGTGACCCCGGTCCCCGTGCAGGCCTGGCCCCAGGGTCCCGGGCGCGACGCCCTGCACCAGGCGGTGACCTTCCGCGACCAGGCCGCCAGGTCCGGCCGCTCGGCGGTGCTCGCCGAGCTGACGCGGCGGCTGCGCGAGGAGGGCCTGACCGTCTACGAGGACTACGCGCACGGCCCGCACGGCATCGACCTGGCGGTGGCCTCGGCCACCGACGAGGGCCGGATGGCCGTCGCGGTGGACAGCGACGTGCGCGCCGGTGCGGTCGCCGGCGGGGACGAGGACCTGCTCGGTCGCGACGACCTGCGGCTGCGCCACGACCAGCTCACCCGGATGGGCTGGGTGCCGGTCCGCGTCCGCAGCACCGACGTCTTCACCGACCCCGCCCGCGAGGTGGCCCGGGTCCTGCAGGCGCTGCGCGAC
>QEUR01000001.1 GCA_003577095.1 Acidobacteriota bacterium | reverse complement strand
CGGAGGGGGAGGACGTCTCGACCGGCGCCGGCGCGCTGAGTACCGACGGCGGGGCGGCCGCGATGGGCACGGCGGCCGGCCGGCTGCTCGCGTGGGACGTCACGGGGACGCGGGCGGTGCAGGTCGCCGACCTCCGGGTGGCGCCGGACGCCGTCGTCCTCGTGCTCTTCGTCCCGGAGGACGGTTCCGTCCTCGCGTTCGGCCGCGCGGGGGCCGTCGCGCGGGTGGCCCTCCGGGGAAGCGAGGCGGGTACCGTCGTCGACCAGACCAAGCTGGCGCACCCGACGCTGACCGCGGCCGTCCGCGCCGACGGGCTGCTCGCCGTGGCCGACGACACGGGGCGCGTGCACCTGCTGGACGTCGACGACCTCGGGGTCACGGTCGGCAGCATCACCCCCGGGTCGAACGTCTACGGGATGGACTTCGCACCGGCGGGCGACCGGCTGGCGGTGTCGCTGTCGGACGAGACGGTGAGGTTCTACGACGTCGGCGACCCGGCCTCGCCGGAGGCGGTCGGGGACGCGTTGACCGGCCCGACCTCGATCCTCAACTCGGTGAAGTACTCGCCGGACGGTGAGCGGTTGGCCGCCGCCGCCATCGCCGGGCGGGCGTGGGTGTACGAGCGCTCGGGCGACGGGTGGTCAGCCACCGAGGTGCTGCGCGCGGGGCTGGTCAACCTCCAGGACGTCGCCTGGTCGGCCGACGGGTCGGTCCTGCTCGGCGGGGCGCTGTCCGGCCGGACCCGGCTGTGGCTCACCGACGTCGAGGGCGCCGTCGCCGCGGTGTGCGCCGGCATCGGTGAGGACATCACCCAGGACGAGTGGGAGGGGCTGCTGCCCGGGACGGACTTCGCGCCGCCGTGCGCCGGCGGGGGATGAGCGTGCTCGGCTCCCCGACGTTCGGCAGGGCCGACGCCTGGGACAGCGGTGCGGGCCGGGGATGGCTCCCCGGCCCGCACCGTCCTTCAACCGGTCAGCGCCGGACCGTCACGACCGAGAAGTCGTCCTGGGCCGCGCTCTGGTGGAGCAGGAGCAGACCCGACTGGGTCGACTCGCCGGTGGCGCCGGTCGCCGTGACGTCGAGGTTGGCCCGACCCTTCGCGTCGACCTCCACGTAGGGGTCCGCCGCGTACAGCTGCTCCCCGGCGGTGAACACCTGGCCCTCGATGTAGTCGGTGAGCCAGCCGGTGAAGTAGTTGTCGAACGCGTAGACACTGAAGGAGAACGTCTGACCCTCGTCGATCCCGAGAGCACCCAGGGGTGCGGTCAGAATCATCGTCGAGGAGTCGAAGCCGGCGCCCGCGTAGTAGTGCGGGACGGCGACACCGGAGGCCAGGTCGAACACGTAGACCACGGTCTGGCCGGTCGAGGCGAACCCGCCGAGCTCCGCGGTGTAGAGCACATAGTCGTCGGTCCCGTCGTTGTCGGCGTCCACGTAGATGTCGAACTCGGCCGGGTACGGCAGCACCGTGCGGCGGTCGTACGTCGCCACCGCGAACTCGGCGACGCCGTGGTCGAGGTCGACCCGCACGCCGGTGGCCGCCAGGTCGATGACCGCCTGGTTGCTGCCCGGCGTGCCCGGGCCGCCCGCGCCCGGCTCCGGCAGCTCGGGGCTGGTGCCGGTGAGGGCGAAGACCTCGCTGGAGCCGGTCGCCACCGTCGAGGCGTTGCGCAGCGTGAGGCTGCCCTGGCCCTCCGTGTCGAGCGTCACCGAGCCGGCGGTGCTCACGTCTGCCGCCTTGCGCGGCAGCACGGTCCAGCCCAGGTGCAGCTGCTCGTCGCCCGAGGTCGCGGTGATCCAGCCGTCGAACTCCGGACCGTTGAGCGCAGCACCCGAGCCGATGGAGCCGGCCCAGTCGAACGGCCACGCGTCCAGCCTCGGGCCGTCGATGGTGACCTGCACCTTGACCGTCCGCGTCGCGCCCGGCTGCACGGTGACCTGCTTCGGGGCGAAGTGCAGCCCCACGGCGCCGGACTCCGCGTCCGCGGCGTCGCGGAACTCCGCGGCGAGGTGGTAGATCCTCCTCTGGTCCGAGCTGTTGGTGAGGGTGAGCTCGACCTGGTGCCGGGACTGCTTGGTCACCGACGGGATGCCCAGACCGACGTTGCCGCCGATCCCGGTGACCGAGAGCACGCCGGCGGCGTCAGCGGCCGCAGCGGCCCGCACCTCGCCGGCACCGACGCGCGAGACCGGCGTCGTGATGAAGCCGTCCGGGACGGGGGTGCGGTTGGTGCTGTCCGCGCCGTTGAGCAGCCGTGCCTTGATCGTCGACGGCGTGGCGTCCTCGAACTTGTCGATCAGCAGCGCCGCGACGCCGGTGACGACCGGGGCGGCGCCCGAGGTGCCGCCGAAGCCGGTCTCCTCGGTGGCGGTGCCGGTCTCCGCCGACAGCCACGCCCCGGGGGCGCCGATGTCGGGCTTGGCCCGGTGACCGTCCACCGTGACACCGCGGCTGGAGGTGCCGACCGTGGAGTTGGTCAGCGAGATCGCCGCCGCCGGGTCGATGGTGACCGTCACCGTGCCCCCGGCCATGGCCGAGACCAGGGCCTGACCGTGGGACTGGCTGATCGTGAACGTCGGGATGGTCACCGGCTCGGCGCTGCCGAAGCTGAAGGTGGGCGGGTCGCCGGGCACGTTGTTGAAGATGATCGCCGCGACGGCGCCCGCCTTCTGCGCGAACAGCGCCTTGTCGGAGACGTTGCACGAACCGCGCTGGATCAGCGCGACCTTGCCCGCGGTGTCCGCCGTGAAGGCGCCCTGCGAGCAGCCGATGCCCCCCGCGTCCGTGGGCCGGACGAGCGGGGTGGCGGCCAGGCCGGAGCCCGAAAGCGTCGGCGACCACGACTGGTGCACCGCGTTGCTGATGTCCAGGCCGGTGCTCGACTCGATGACCCACTGCCGGTCGTCCGGCAGCGCGGTCTGGGCCACGCTGATCACGCCCTCGGCCGACGAGGGCGAGCCGACGATGAAGGGTCGGTCGGCGTCGTTGCCCGCCGAGGCCACCACGACGACGCCGGCGCGCACGAGGTTGTCGGAGGCGAAGGAGGAGTCGTCCTCGTCCTGGCCGTAGCTGGAGCCGAGCGACATGTTGACGATGTCCACGGCGTCGGAGATGTCGCCGTCGCCGTTCGGGTCCAGCGCCCAGTCCAGCCCCTGCAGCATGGCGACGCCGCTGCACGAGGTCGACACGGCCGAGCACACCTTCACGGCGTAGAGCGAGGTGCCGGGTGCGATGCCCTGGTGCAGGCCGTCGGCGGAGTGCCCGCCGATGATGTCGCCGACATGCGTGCCGTGACCACCCGCGGGACCGCTGTCGATCGGGTTCGGATCGGGCGCCAGCGCCCCGTTGGGCCAGGTGTCCCCGACGAAGTCGAAGCCGCCCTTGACCTTGGGGGCGTCCGGTCCGAACAGGTCGGCGCACTCACCGGTGGCGGGCGCGTCGGCGCCGGCCATGCAGGTGTCGGTCACGGCCTGGTCGCCGGGGCCGCCGAGGTTGTAGTGGGTGTAGTCGATGCCGGAGTCGAGGACGGCCACCCGGACGCCCTCCCCGGTGAAGCCGGCGTCGTGCAGGCCGCGGGCATCGACGTAGTCGATCGCCTGGGCGAGGCTGCCGGAGGGTGCCTCGCCCTCGTGCTTCTCGTAGCGGTTCAGCGGGTTGACCGAGACGACGTCGTCGAGGGACGCGATCGCCTCGAGCTGGGAGGCATCGACCTCGAGGACGACGAGGTTGGCGGCGAGCTGCGTGCTGCCCAGCTCCTTGGCGCCGAGCTTGCGCGCGCTGTTGACGAAGCCCTTCTGCTGCGCCTCGACCTTGGCCGTGGTGCCGCGCTGGGCGGCCCTCGAGGGGACCGTGGACTCCGCGACCGCGCCCTCGGGCACGACCTCGGCCACGGACGGAGCGGCCAGGCGGACGCTGACCTCCACCGTGCCCTCGGCCTTCTTCAGGCCCTGTGCCACCCCGAGGGGGACGGGTGTCTCATAGGTGTCGGAGAAGGCACCGTCGGGGACCGGGACGGGGCCGTGGGACGATGTCGAGAAGGCGGCCGGTGCCGCCCCCAGCGCGATGACCGGGCCGGCCGCGACGGCGACCACCCCTCCGAGGAACCTGCGTCGCCTTTGATTCATGACTCTCCCATGCGTGGGGCCATCCGGGCGGGGCGAGCGCCCGGAGACCGCGCGTCGTCGTGCGGTCAGGCTTCACCCTAGAGGCGCCCGAGCAGGAGGTAAAGGGTTGGGACGGTTCCGGTCCCGGCCGAGTCACTGCGGTGGCCCGTTTGGCCCTCGAGCGGCGCACGGTCATGATGGTGCCCGACGTCCAGGGAGGGAAGTTCATGAGCAGTGGCCGCAGCTCCGCGCCGCCCGTCCTCGTCCTCGTCCTCGTCGCCGTCGTCCTCGTCTTCATGGGCAGGACCGTGTGGCGGTGGATGACCGAGCCGGAGGCCGAGAGCCCCGGGACGCTGGCCGAGCAGGCGGAGGAGATCCCGGGCGTCGCCGAGGTGCGCGTGGAGAGCGGCCGGGTCGCCGGCGCCGGAGGGCACCGCAGCTCCGAGTCGTGGGTGACCTTCGACGAGCAGATCCTGGCCGACCCCGCCGCCTCCGCCGCGCGCCTGGCCGACGTCTCGTGGGGGTGGCGGATGTCGCACTGGACCGTGCGCGGTACTCCGTCCACGGCCGAGGTGCACTACGTCTCCCAGGTCGACCCCGCCCCCTTCGCGTGGTGGCTGCACGGTGTCGCCGCGCTCGAGGAGGCGGCTCCGGGCACCGGCCTGGCGTGCGAGATCCGCTACGGCTTCATGGAGTGCGACGCGACGGGCGGCGACGCCACCGCGGCGCGCGAGGCGCTCACCGGCCTCGACGCCAGCGACGTGCGCACCTGGGTCGAGGGCTCGTCCCCCGACGAGGACCAGCCCAGCGGGTTCGTCCTCCGCGTCGGCGGGCAGGAGGTCCCCCACCCGGGGCGGTGACGCGTCGGTCCGGCCAGACGCGTCGAGGGCGCCTCTGACACGGGCCACGTTGTCGTCCCGCACCTGGTGCCGGGCGCGGTGAGCGCCACGGGGGCGGGTCTGTCGGTGGTCGCCTCTACCTTCGTGGGTATGAAGAAGCACGGGTGGGGAGGGGACGTCCTCCGGGTCGGCGCGGCCGCGCTCGCCTCGGAGGGGCTGGCCGCCGCCCTGCCCGGTGCCCGACCGCGTGGCGAGGTCGTCCGCGTCGGCCTGCGGTCGGCGGCCCGCGAGGCGGAGCTGGTCGGCGTGGCCGCGACCGGGACGGCCCTGCTGCAGGACGCCGAGCTGTCATCGGGCATGGACGCCCTGGCCCGGACGGCCGGCACGCTGATGCGCACCAGGGTCCGGCTGGCGTGCGAAGCGGCGGGCCGGGGGCTGCACCAGCTGCAGGGCTACGGGCTGGCCGACTGGTTGGCCCGGCGCAGCCCGGACCTGGACGAGCGGGTGGTGCGTGACCTCGCCCGGGTCGCGACGGCCTCCACCGAGGAGGTTCACCAGCCCCTCGTCGACGCGGTCCTGAGCGGTGGCATGTCGCTGGCACGGGCCGGGGCGATCCACCGGGCCCTCGTGCGCATCCGTGGGGCCATCACGCCGGAGAAGTACGCCGACGCCGTCGAGCTGCTCGCCGACGTCGGCGTGGAGCCGGTGTTCGACGACAAGGACATCAGGAAGATCATCAACGCGCTGCTGCGCACGTGCCTGGCGGAGAAGGACCACAACGAGCGCGCGAGGGCCAAGGAGGCCCTGCGCGACGTGCACGAGTCGTCCCTCGCCGACGGCACGGTGAAGCGGATCGTCATCACCTTCGGCGACGACGCCGACTACGAGGCGGTGAAGGCGGTCCTGCACTCCCCGCTGGCCGCGCCGGCGAGCAAGGAGGAGCAGAAGGCGACCGGGGTTCCGGAGATGCGCTCGCCTGGAGCCCGCCGCTACGACGCCCTGATGACGGTGCTCCGCCGGGGCGTCGCCGGGACCAAGGGCCAGCCCACGACGGCGAAGGCCACCCTCGTCGTCACCCTCGACTTCGACACGCTCAGGGCGAGCGTGGAGGACGCCGCCCGGCGACCCGGCTGCGGGGCCACCCTGGCCGGCGAGTCGATCAGCGCCGCGACGATCCGCCGACTGGCCTGCGAGGCCGACATCGTGCCGATGGTGCTGGGTGGACCCAGCGAGATCGTCGATCAGGGCCGGAGCAAGCGGCTCGTGACGCCCGGCCAGCGGCTGCGCCTGGCCGTCCGGGACGGCGGGTGCACGATCCCTGGCTGCACCGTGCCCGCGACCTGGTGCGACGCGCACCACATCGTGCCCTGGGCCAACGGGGGCCGGTCCGACCTGTCCAACTACGCCCTGCTATGTCCCCGTCACCACACCTGGGTCCACACCCTGGGGCTGACGGCGACGGTCACCGCGCTCGGCGTGATCTGGCAGTTGAGATGACCCCGCCCCGGACCCGGCCCTCAACGGCCGGGCCGCAGCCATGCCCGGACGGTCCTCCGCCCGTGCGGCAGCACGGCGCCGCGAGTGCCCGGACGGTCCTCCTGCTCCACCGCGACGTATCGTGCTGGACGTGAGCCTCTACGACATACCCCTGACCACCCTGGACGGCCGCGCCACCAGCCTGCGCGAGCACGCCGGCCGCGCGCTGCTGATCGTGAACGTCGCCTCGAGGTGCGGAAGCACCCCGCAGTACGCCGGGCTGGAGCGGCTGCAGGAGAAGTACGGCGACCGCGGCCTGACGGTCGTCGGCTTCCCCTGCAACCAGTTCGGCGGGCAGGAGCCGGGCACCGCGGAGGAGATCCGGACCTTCTGCTCGGCGACCTACGGCGTGACCTTCCCGATGATGGCCAAGACGGAGGTCAACGGGGAGGGCCGGGACCCGCTGTTCGCCGAGCTCACCCGGGTCGCCGACGCCGACGGCGAGGCGGGGGACGTGAGGTGGAACTTCGAGAAGTGGGTCGTGGGACCCGACGGGACGCCGGTGGCCCGCTTCCGGACCGCCACCGAGCCGGAGTCCCCCGAGGTCGTCGCCGCCGTGGAGGGTGCGCTGCCCGGGAGCGTCTGACCCGGGACCGTGGGGCGGCCCCAGCGCCCCGGGCCGCTCCGGATGGGTGGCCCTGGCACTAGGGTCGCCTCTGTCATGGACAGGGTGGAGCGCGAGCGGCTGGAGGCGGCCGTGGAGGCGGGGGAGCGGCTGTCGCCGGTCGCGCGCTCCGTCCTGGACCACCGGGAGCGCGTCGGCGCCGCGGCGGACGAGGCGGGCGCGCTGCTCGCGGGCCGCCTCGCGGTCGTCGACCCGCCCGGCCCACCGCGCTGGAGCGCCCTGCCGCTCGGCCCCGAGGACGGTATGCGGCTGGGCCACCTGTCGGCGGCGGCAGGCCTGATGCACCTCACGCCGGAGGAGGACGCCCTGCTCCACCGGCTCGCAGAGCAGGTCCCCAGGGACTCCCGCGAGGTCCGTGTCCTCGGCCTAGTGCGCCGGATCTTCACCTCCCACACCCGGCGGGAGGCCGCCCGCGACGCCGCCCGCCGGCTGATCGAGGGCCACCAGGAGTGGGGGTCGGAGCGCACGTGGAGGCTGCTCGACCGGCTCGCCGCCGGTGGCCGGGAGCCCGCCCTGCCCCTGGCCCTGGAGCAGGCGCTGTCCCCGCGGGTCGGGCTGCGCGAGCGCCTCGGCCCGACGACCGCCCACGCTGAGGTCGTCGCGGTGGCCGGCCTCGCGGAGCTGCCGCGGGCCGTGGCCACGCTCTCCTCGCTCCTGGTCGACGAGCAGCGCGCCCGCGACGACGCTGTCGCGGCCGGCGAGGCGGTCCGCGACGCCGCGGCCCGCGACCTGCTGGGCCAGATGCCCGTCGAGCGGCTGCGCGAGGTCACCCGCGAGCGGCTCCGCGTCGGAGCGCTGCTGGAGTCCGGCATCACCACGGTCCGAGCCGTGCTCGAGGCGGGGGAGCGGATCGAGCGCCTGCCCGGCGTCGGTGAGCTCACCGCCCGCCGGATGCTCGGCGCCGCCGAGTCGCTGCGCGGCCTGGCCCGCGCGGACGCGGTAGTCACGGTCGACCCGCAGGACCGCTCGCCCGAGGCCGCCCACCTGCTGGCTGCACTGCATACCTGGGAGGTGCTGCGGCAGGCCGCCAAGGCCACCGACCTCGTGGCGCTGGCCCAGTCGCTCGGACCGCTCGCCGCACGGATCGGCCCGGGCAGCACGCACCTGGCCGTCCTCGGCCAGGTGTCGGACGCCACCGACCTGCTCGACCTCGTGCTGCCGCTGCCCCAGCACGCGGCGGAGCTGGCGGCCGCGCTCGAGCGGGCGCGGACCACCGACCCGTGGGCCGACTTCGTGCGGCGCCCGGCGGACTACTTCGCGCTGCTGTCCGAGCTGGGCCTGGTCGAGGAGACCGGCACCTACGGCGACCTGCCGGACGACGTGGTCGAGGCGGTGCGCCAGCTCGAGCTGGACGCCACGCACCTGCACGTGTCGCTCCGCGGCTACCAGAGCTTCGGCGCCCGCTTCGCCCTGGTCCAGAAGAAGGTCCTCATCGGCGACGAGATGGGCCTGGGCAAGACCATCGAGGCCCTCGCCGTCCTGGCCCACCGCGCCGCCGAGGGCGGCCGGTGGTTCCTGGTGGTCTGTCCCGCCTCGGTGGTCACCAACTGGGTGCGCGAGATCGCCCTGCGCACCGACCTGCCGGTCCGCAAGGTCCACGGACCCCTGCGCGACGGCGCGCTCGGGCGGTGGCGAGCCGAGGGCGGCGTGGCGGTCACCACCTACGCCACGCTCGGCCGGGTCTGGGAGGCGCTCGACGGCTTCGAGCTCGACGCGCTGGTCGTCGACGAGGCGCACTACGTCAAGAACCCCGGCGCACGCCGCTCCGAACGGGTCGCGCGGCTGGCGGCACGGACCGAGTACGTCCTGCTCCTCACGGGGACGCCGCTGGAGAACCGACTGGGCGAGTTCGCCTCGCTCGTGGGCTACCTGCGGCCGGAGCTGCTCGGCCGCGGTGCCCGCACGCCCCTGGAGTTCCGCCGGGCGGTGGCACCGGTCTACCTGCGGCGCAACGCCGAGGACGTGCTCGTCGAGCTGCCCGAGCTGGTCGAGGTCGACGAGTGGCTGGAGCTGTCCGCAGCCGACGAGCACACCTACCGGGAGGCGGTCGCGGAGGGCAACTTCATGGCGATGCGCCGGGCCGCCTTCCTCTCCGGCCCACGGTCGGCCAAGCTGGAACGGCTGCTGGAGATCGTCGAGGAGGCCGAGGCCAACGGGCGCCGGGTGCTGGTCTTCTCCTACTTCCGCGACGTCCTGCTGCACGTGGCCCAGGCGCTGCCGGGACGGGTGTTCGGCCCGCTCACCGGCTCCGTGCCGCCGGGGGAGCGCCAGCAGATGGTCGACGACTTCTCCGCCGCCGAGGGCGGGGCCGTGCTCGTCGCCCAGATCCAGGCCGGCGGGGTCGGCCTCAACATCCAGGCGGCCTCGGTCGTGGTGATCTGCGAGCCCCAGGTCAAGCCGACCATGGAGTGGCAGGCGGTCGCCCGCGCCCGGCGGATGGGTCAGCTGGAGTCGGTGCAGGTCCACCGGCTGCTCGCCGAGGACAGCGTGGACGAGCGGATGGTCGAGATCCTCTCGGGCAAGAGCGAGATCTTCCACCGCTTCGCGCGGGTCAGCGAGACCGCGCAGGCGGCGCCGGAGGCTGTCGACGTCAGCGAGGCGGACCTGGCCAGGCGGGTGATCGCCGCCGAGCGGGAGCGGCTCTTCCCGGATGACCTCAGGAGCGCAGGACCCTCTCCAGCGCCTTCCCCCGGGCCAGCTCGTCCACCAGCTTGTCCAGGTAGCGGATCTTCTGCATGAGCGGGTCCTCGACCTCCTCGACCCGCACGCCGCACACCACGCCGGTAATGAGGGAGGCGCCGGGGTTCAGCCGGGCGTCGGCGAAGAGGTCCTCGAAGGTCGTCCCCGACTCCAGGTGGGCCGCCAGCTCGGCGTCGTCGAAGCCGGTCAGCCAGGTGATGACCGCGTCCAGCTCCTCCTTGGTCCGGCCCTTGCGCTCGACCTTGGCCAGGTAGAGGGGGTAGACGGAGGCGAAGGTCGTGGTGAAGATGCGGCTCACCCGGCCAGCGTATCGGCGGGGCCCGGGTGCACGATGGGGAGCATGGCCTCCTCCACCGACCTCGTCCGCGACCTCCTCCTCGACGGCTTCGGCCGGGTGGTGCAGGGGGTCGACGCCGTCCTCGAGGGGCTCACCCCCGACGACCTGCGCTGGCGGCCCGACCCCGGCGCCAACCCGATCGGCTGGCTGCTGTGGCACCTGCTCCGGCAGCAGGACGCCCAGCTCTGCGCGCTCTCCGGCGACGAGCAGGCGTGGACCGCCGAGGGCTGGGGCGCGCGGTTCGGCCTGCCCTACGGGCAGCGGGCGACCGGCTTCGGGCAGGACGCCGAGGAGGTCGGCCGCCTCGAGGTCGCCGACCCCGCCCTGCTCAGCGGGTATGCCGCAGCCGTCGGCGCGCGCACCCGCCGCCTCGTCGAGGGCCTGGGGGAGGCCGACTACGCCCGCGTGGTCGACGATCGTTGGGACCCGCCGGTGACCCTCGCCGTCCGGGTGTACTCCGTGCTCGAGGACGCAGCCAAGCACCTGGGCCAGGCGGAGTACGTCCGGGGAATGCTCTCCCGCCGTTGACGCCGACCCTCTACAGCGCGGCGACCCGGTCCAGGCCGGCGGCCAGCCGCGCGACCGTGCCGTCGACGTCGGCCCACTTGTCCAGCCCGAACAGCCCGAGCCGGAAGGTCGAGAAGTCGTCCGGCTCGCCGCACATGAGCGGGACGCCGGCGGCCGCCTGGATGCCGGCCTGCGCGAACTTCGCGCCCGATCGCAGCCCCGGGTCGTCGGTGTGGACGACGACCACGCCGGACGCCTCGTAGCCCTCGGCGGCGACCGAGAGGAAGCCGCGGTCGGCGAGCAGGGCCCGCACCCTGCTGCCGAGCTCGACCTGCGCCTCGCGCAGCGCCGGCAGACCCCTGCGCCGGGCCTCGAGCATGAGCTCGACGTTGTGCACGATCGTGTCCGTGGGCACGGTGGAGTGGTAGGCGTGGCGTCCCTCGACGTAGCCCTCGGTGATCGTCAGCCACTTCTTCAGGTCGATCACGAAGCTGCTCGAGGTGGTCTCCATGACCGCCTCCCGCGCCCGCCCGCCGAGCATCACGTAGGCCGTGCCGGGCGTGCCGCTCCAGCCCTTCTGCGGGGCGCTGAGCAGCACGTCGACCGCCAGGTCGCGCATGTCGACCCAGAGCGCGCCGGAGGCGATGCAGTCCAGGACGAATAGGCCGCCCGCCTCCCGCGTGGCCCTCCCCACCTGCCGCACGTAGTCGTCGGGCAGGACGATCCCCGAGGCCGTCTCGACGTGCGCGGCCAGCACCAGCCGCGGGCGCTGCTCGGCGATCGCGGCGACCACCTCCTCCACCGGCGGTGGCGCCCAGGGCGAGGGGTTGGAGTCCCGGATCGGGCCGGCGGTGAGGACGATGACGTCGTCGGTGATGCCACCCGTCTGCAGGATCTGGGACCAGCGGTACGAGAAGAAGCCGTCGCGCACCACCAGGCAGCGTTCGCCGCCGGCCAGCTGGCGGGCCACCGCCTCCATGCCGTGGGAGCCGCCCCCGGGCAGCACGGCGACGGTGTCGGCGCCGTAGGTCTCGCGCAGCACCTCGACCAGCTGCTGCATGACGCCGACGAAGCGCTTGGACATGTGGTTGAGGGACAGGTCGCTGAAGACGACCGAGTACTCCAGCAGGCCGTCCGGGTCGATGTCGGGGCGGGGCAGGTCCATGCGGACACCGTAGCCCGGGCTGCGGAGCCGGCGTGCACGCCATACCTTTGGCGGATGGCGAGCACGGAGCACGGGACGGAGGGCGGCGACGTGTTCGATGTGGTGGTCCTCGGGGGCGGTCCGGTGGGGGAGAACGTCGCGCAGTACGCCGTCGAGGGCGGGCTGCGCGCCGTCCTCGTCGACGCGGAGCGCTTCGGCGGCGAGTGCGCCTACTGGGCGTGCGTGCCGAGCAGGGCGCTGCTGCGCCCCGTCACCGTGGTCGGGGCAGGTGCCGACCTGGAGGGTATGACGCCGGGCCGCCTCGAGCCCGAGGCGCTCCTGCGGCGCCGCGACACGTGGGTGTCCGGCTACGGCGACGCCGGGCAGGTCGCGTGGGCGCACGAGGCGGGCATCACGACGGTGCGCGGGCACGGACGCCTCGTCGGGGAGCGCGAGGTGGCCGTCGAGGGCGAGGACGGGCCGCGCCGGCTGCGGGCCAGGCGGGCGGTGGTGGTCGCGACGGGCAGCCGGCCGTACGTGCCGGACACCTACCGGGACGCGCTCCCGTGGGGCTCCCGCGACGCCACCGGCCTGAGGGAGGTGCCCGCCTCGCTGCTCGTCGTGGGCGGCGGCGTCGTGGCCTGCGAGGCGGCGACCTGACCGCCGACGAGCTGCTCGTGGCGACGGGCCGCCGGCCACGGCTGGATGACCTCGGGCTGGAGGCGGTGGGTCTGGCCGCCGACGACGTCACGGAGGGGCGGCTGCCGGGCTGGCTGCACGTCGTGGGCGACGCGAGCGGGGACGCGCCGCTGACCCACTGGGGGAAGTACCGCGCGCGGCTGCTCGGCGCGCCCAGCTCGCCGCCGAGGCCGCCGGCCGTCCCGTCGAGCCGGTGCCGCCCGACGTGCCCGTCCCGCAGGTCGTCTTCACCGGCCCGCAGGTGGCTTCGGTCGGGATGACTGCGGCACGGGCGCGCGAGGCCGGCCACGACGTCGTCACCAGCGAGGTGCCCTTCGACGCGGCCACGGGGGCGGCCCTGCTGCGCGACCACGTGCGGGGCCGGGCGGGTCTGGTCGTGGACCGCGGCGACGGGCTGCTGCTGGGCGCGACCTTCGTCGGACCGGAGGCCGGCGAGCTGCTCCACGCGGCGACGGTGGCGATGGTGGGGCGCACGCCGGTGCACCTGCTGCGGCACGCCGTCCCGAGCTTCCCGACCGCCTCCGAGCTGTGGCTGCGCCTGCTGGAGGACCTGCCGCGGGAGCTGCGCCACCCCGCCCTGCGAGGATGAGCAGGTGAGCGTCAATGGCACCGTCACCGCGCTGGCCGGCGGCGGCTACGAGGCACGGGTGGCCACGTCCGGCGCCGCGCTGGTCGCCCTGACCCACCGCGGCCGCGACCTGGTCCTGCCCTTCGACCCGGCCGTGCTGCCCGCCGGCTACCAGGGGCGCACTCTCGTCCCCTGGCCCAACCGCGTGGTCGGGGGACGGTATGCCGTGGCCGGCCGCACCCTGCGGCTGCCGGTGAACGAGCCGGAGACCGGGGCGGCGCTGCACGGCCACGGCGCCTTCCAGCCCTGGACGGTGGTGGACTCCTCCGGTGCCGCGGTGACCCTGGAGCTGGACCTGCCGGCGACCTACGGCTACCCCTTCGACGTGTTGTGCCGGGTCCGCTACGCGCTGGACGACGACGGCCTGTCCGTGACGGTCACGGGCACCAACGAGGGCGAGGAGCCGGCGCCGTTCGGGATCGGCATCCATCCCTACCTCACCTGCGGCGTTCCCGTGGACGGCTGCGCCCTCACGGTGCCGTCCGCCCGGGTCCTGCTGACCGACGGGCGCTCCACCCCGACCCGGCTGGTCGAGGTGGCCGGCGACCTGGACCTCCGAGTGCCGACCGTGCTCGGGGCCCGGTCTGTCGACCACGCCTTCACCGCCCTGCCCCGCGGCGGGTGGACGGTCGAGCTGAGCGACCCGGGGAGCGGCCGTGGGGTGCGGATGAGCAGCGACGCGCCGTGGGTCCAGGTCTACACCGGGGAGCTGCTCGGGCGTCGTGGCGTGGCGGTCGAGCCGATGACCTGCCCGCCGGACGCCTTCAACACCGACCCGGAGGGCGTCCTGCTCGGGCCGGGCTTCAGCAGGACGCTCGGCCTGCGCCTCTCGGCGTCCTGACCTGGGCGGCGCAGCCTGCCGCCGCGGGTGCTTTCATGGAGGGCATGACCCCGGTCACCGCCCAGCGACCGCCACGGGCGCCGCAGCCGTGGGACCTGACCCTGCTCGTCCTCGGTGCGGTGTCGGTCGTGGTCGGGGGGCTCGTGGCGGCGGTGACCGGGCCGCTCGGGCTGGAGCACGGCAGCTGGGCCGCCGCCTACCTGGTGCTCGTGTGCGGGGTCGTCTCGGTGGCCCTCGGGGCGGCGCAGACCTGGCTGGTCGGCGGCCGCGTCCCGCCGAGCGCCGCGGCGGCGCAGCTGCTGGCCTGGGTGGCCGGCAACGTCGGCGTGCTCGGCGGCACGCTCGCCGGCTCTTCCACGCTGGTGGTCGTGGGTGGCGTCCTGCTCGTCGTCGCGCTCCTCGTCGCCCTGGCCGCGGCCCTGCGGGTGCGGCACCGGTTTCTCGGCTGGGCCTACCGGCTGGTCCTGGCAGTCGTGGTGCTCAGCATCCCGGTCGGGCTGGTCCTCAGCGTGGTGCGCAACCGCTGACCGGTCGGTGGCTCTGCGGCGCGGGTGGGGGGCGGTGCTCCGGGGAGTGCGGCGCTCAGGTGCCCGGAGGCGGCTCGCCCCGCTCGTCCGTCTCCCACACCATGCTGAGCGGCTCCCCGCCCAGGGCGTCGGCGAAGGAGGTGATCTCCTGCTCCGAGCGGTCCTCCCAGGTGTTGGTGGCGCCCGGGCGTCGCAGCAGGTGGGCGCCCGGTGCGGGCGCCTCGAGGAAGCCGTCGCGCAGCAGCACGGTGCGCTGCTCGCGGGTGCTCGGGCCGTAGGCGCCGAGCCGCACGCGCGAGCCGTGCTCCTCCGGCTCGAGACGGAGCGTGAGGATGCCGCGAGAGAGGTGCTCGGAGAAGTCGTGCATCCCGTCGAGCCCGAGGACCAGTGTGCAGCCGGTGCTCCGCGGCCACTGCTGCAGGTCCACCCGGCCGAAGCGGGGGTCGAGGGCGGTCACCCAGTCCTCGTCCCAGGTGGCGAACTCGTCCACGACCAGCAGCGCGGGCGGGCGGGCGGCCAGCGCGCGCGAGGTGAGCTCGGGTGCGTCGTCGCCGCCGATCACGCGCACGTCCAGCACCCGCAGGCGGTCGTCGACCCACGCGTCGTGCGCCGACGTCTCCAGCAGCGCGTGCGGCGGCAGGCCGAGGCCGCCGGCGCCGACCGCCAGCCAGAGCTCGTCGGTGGTGCGTGCGCGCGAGGCGATGACGGTCGGGTAGCCCTCCCCGGCGGCCCAGGCCGCCGTCCTGGCCAGCACCTGCAGCCGCAGCTCGCTCGGGCCCCGGACGACCGTGGTGCGGGCGACCGGGATGCCGCCGGAGACGGCGTCCAGGTGCGGCCAGCCGGTCCCCATCCGGGGTCCGGTCCCGAGCGTGCGTTCCCGCAGCTCGCCGATGCTCGGCCGCTCCTCGTCCTCCCGCTCGCCCTGCCTGCCAGCCATCGGTCCAGTGTGCCAGGCGACCCCGACGGTCCCGACCCTCTCGGGTTGGTGGCCTATCGCGGGTGCGCGCCCCACCTCGGGTGCGCGACCTACACGGGAAGGTGCGGCGGGAAGGCCCTCAGCATCGGCGCCGCGGCCGCCCGGACCGCCGCGTCGGGACCGCCGGGCCCCCCGTCATACCGCTCGGGCAGCCCGGCCGGACCGGGTGAGGGGCGGCTGCGCTCGGCCTCGACGAGGTCGGCAACGCTGTCGACCCGCTGGTCGAAGAGGCCCAGCGAGGTGGCCTCCTCGGTGTCGACGACGTGCCGACCGTCGACCAGCCGCGCGGTCTGCCCGGGACCGACGAGCCGCTCCAGCCGCCACCGGGTGAAGCCATCCAGCGCCATCCCGTGGTGCCCGAAGGGGAAGACCAGGGACGGCGAGCCCACCGCGACCCGGCGGTCGCACGCCGCCATGATCTCCACGCCTCCGCCGGCGGCCCCACCCTCCACGACGGCCACCACCTCACGCGCCAGCAGGTGCAGCCCGAGCAGGCTGGCGACCACGGCGTGCACGAACTCTTCCGCGTGCTCCGGCGTGGTCCGCGCGTGCGCCAGGGCGTCCAGGTCGGCGCCGGAGCTGAAGTAGCCGGCGGCGCCCATGACGTACAGGGGACCGGTGGAGGTCGTCAGCTCCGTCGGGATCGTGCCCAGCCGGCGCCACATGTCGAGCGTGAGGGCGTTGCGCCGCCGGGGGTTGTCCAGGACGAGGGTGTCCCCGAGGACGGTCTGCTCGAGGCGCACCGTGCCCTGGTCGGCCGACGCCGGACCCACCGGGGTCACCCGACCCGCAGGTCGGGGTCGGTGGTGCGCTGCACGCGCACCTCGCAGCCGTCGGCCGGCGCCCCGTCGCAGCACGGCTCGACGTAGCGGCAGCGCGGGCAGCGGTTGTGCGCGTGCTCGGCGTACATCTGCGTGCCGCAGTAGGGGCAGGGGAGGTCCAGGGCCATGCCCCCATTGTGGCGCGCGACCGGCCCCCGGATGGTCGGGACCCGCCGGTCGGCCCGGTCCTAGACGGGCCGCTTGCCCGCCAGGTCCTGCCCGTCGACGGTGTGCGGGGACTCGTCGATCCCCTCGGCGGTCGCGGTCGGCTCCAGCGCGCGGGCGGGACGCGGGTCGAGGTGGATGCCGGCGATCATGCAGCGCACCGACCCGCCCGCCAGCTCGATCGTGGGGATGTCCACGGCGACGATCTCGCAGGAGCGCTCGATGACCTCGACCTGGTCCGGGCGGAGGCTGCGGCGGGCCCGCCCGGACATCGCCATGACGTGGCGCTTGCGCCCGTCCGGCATGCGGCCGCACAGCTCGACCGCGTTGCCGGCGAACTCGCGCACCTGCTCCTCGGTGAGCTCGACCACCTGGCGGCCGTTGACCGAGAGCCGCTCGCGCACCTGCTCGCGACGTGTCTCGTCGAGGATCAGCTCGAGGGCGACGAGCGCCACCTCGGTGCCGATGCAGGCCATGACGTTGGTGTGGTAGACCGGAACGCCGTCGGAGTCGACCGCCTCGAAGGCCATCGGCTCGTAGTTGAAGTCGGTGCAGAAGCGCTCCAGCACGTGGGTGTCCGCCCGGTGGCTCACCGCCGTGTAGGCGACCCGCGAGACGTGGTCGAGGACCATCGCCCCGGTGCCCTCCAGGAAGATGCCGTCGGGCTCCAGGCCGGAGTAGTCGACGATCGCCTGCACCCGGTAGGTCGACTTGAGCATCTCGAGCACGTCGGCGCGGCGCTCGTGGCGGCGGTTGGAGGCGTACATCGGGTAGACCGCGACGTAGCCGCCGGGGTGGGTGGACAGCCAGTTGTTGGGGAAGACGCTGTCGGGCCGGGTGTGGTCGTCGTCGGCGAAGACGTGGACGGTGACACCGACGTCGCGCAGCGCCTGCGCGACGGCGTCCATCTCGGCCAGCGCCCGTTCGGAGGTGGTGTGCACGGACTGGCCCTCGGGCACCTGCGACTGGAAGGCGTTGTCGGCCGCCGTGGCCGGGTTGGGCACGAAGGTCGTGGCGCGGACGAGGATGACGCGGGAAGGGGCCTGTGCACTCACGGTTCGGAATCTAGGCCATGAGGTGCGCCGTCCCGGAGCCGGTCCCGGTCAGGGGTGCAGGTCGTAGACCGCGTAGGCCGAGCGGATCACCGGCTGGGCGACGTTGCGCACCCGCACGCCGCCGTCGGTGATGCCCTTCTCGGTGCCCGCGTGCGCGTGGCCGTGCACGGCGAGGGCCACCTCGCAGGGGCCCTCGTCGACCGCCTGCCCGAGCAGGTAGTTGCCCAGGAAGGGCCAGATCTCGGGGGGCTCGCCGACGAGGGTGGCGTCCACCGGGGCGTAGTGCATGAGCGCCACGGTGGCGTCCGGGGAGCCGGCGCCCACCTCGGCCAGCGCCTCCTCCAGCAGCTCGGCGCTGCGGCGCCCGGTGCGGGTGAAGTCCTTCATCTCCGGCTCGCCGAAGTCGCTGGCGCTGCGCCCGGCGAAGCCGAGGCCGAAGCCCTTGGCGCCCGCGACGCCCAGCCGTCCCGCCGGCAGGTCGAGGACGACCCCGTCGCCCTCGAGCACGACCAGGCCGGCCGCGCGCAGCACCTCGGACACCTCCTCGGCACGGTCGGCGTGGTAGTCGTGGTTGCCCAGGACCGCGACGACGGGCACCGGCAGGTCGCGGTACTCGTCGGCCACGATGGCGGCCTCCTCCGGGGTGCCGTGCCGGGTCAGGTCCCCGGCGAGAAGGAGCACGTCCGCGTGCTCGTCGATGTCCTCCAGCCCCCGCCGGTGGCGGCCGGCCAGGTCGGGACCCAGGTGGACGTCGCCGACCGCGCCGACCCGGATCACCGCAGCTCCTCCGACGGCCGCGGCGGGTGGTCGAGCGTCTCCTCGGCGCAGGTGAGCTGGTCGACCACGTCCTCGCCCGGGCACAGCGCGGCGACGCGGTCCAGCACCGCCCGCCGGCTGGCCTCGCTGGCCACCTCGCCCTCCACGACGATGCGTCCGCCGCGCCGGCTCAGGTGCACGCCCAGCTCGGCCGTGCCGGCCTCCTCGGCGAGCATGCGCTCGACGTCGCGCATCCGGTAGCTGTCGCTCACGTGCTCTGCTCCTCGTCCTCCGGGAGCAGGCCCAGGTCCCGGGCCAGCCCCAGCGCGGCCCGCGCGAACGGGCTGTCCCCGGTGGCGCGCTCGACCATGCCGACGTCCACCTGCTCGCGCAGGCTGCGGACCATCGACAGGACCGGCGACATGTCGCAGTAGTGCTCGGTCATCGCGGCCAGCTTGGAGACGAGCAGGTCGGTGGCCGACATCACCGGCATCACCACCGAGTCGACCGACATCTCCCGGGCCCGTCCGAGCAGCGCGCGGTCGACGGGGCCGCTGGCCAGCCGGTGGATCACGTCGACCTGCTCGCCGCCGTGCCGCACCTTGAACAGCCAGTCCTCCGGCGGGTCGACGACCTCCAGCTCGCGGCCCTTCAGCGCGGTGCGGGCCCGGTGCACGTCCTCCTCGAGGATCACCACGTCGGCGTCGTGGCGGCTGTCAGCGCCGCCCCGCGCGTACACCGCATACCCCCCGGCGAGCGCGAACGGGACCGACTCCTCCTTGAGCGCGACCGCGACGGTCTTCAGCGCGTCCAGGATGGGCTGCACGTCGTCGGTCGTCATCACCTCATGGTGCGCGCCCCACCCCGGTGGCGCGACCGGAGCCGCCATGGGGTATGCCGTAGGCAGTCCGGTCAGTCTTCGCCGTCCTCCTCGGTGCCGAAGGTCACCACGTGCCGCAGCGCGGCCCGGAGGTCGCGCACCGTGGAGCGCCAGCCGCGCATCTCCTGGGTGGCCTCTCGCACCCCGTCGGCGTCGCCGGCGGCCCGTGCCTCACCGACCGAGCTGCGCCAGCTGATCGTCTGCTCCTCGGCGATCCGGATGAGCCGCAGCAGCAGCGCCCGGTCGTGGTGGCAGACCTCGGCCACGACGGCAGGGTCCAGCGGGCCGCCGTCGCCGGCCATCTCCAGCAGCGTCCGCAGCTCGGGCGGGACGTCGGCTCCCTCCTCGCCGACGGGTGCCGGACCCGCGGGCGCGTCCGGCGCCCCTGCCCGCCCGTCGGTCGGACCCGGCCCGCGCATGGCGCCGCTGCCGGAGACGAGGTCGATCCAGCGCCGGCCCCCGACGCGCAGCGCCAGGTCCTCGTCGAGCCGGTCGATGTCGCGACCCATCATCTGGACCATGCCCACCAGGTGCCGCGGCACGAACGGCAGGCACGGGATCGACACGCTCGCCACGATCTGCCGGCCCACCAGGTGGAACTTGGCGAAGACCGAGGAGCGGTTGAAGATCTCCACCTCGCGCCGGGCCGCCGTCAGGTCGGTGATGTCCTGCACCGGGATGGCGAAGACCGTCACCACCGGCTGGGCGTCGGCGGTGCGCACGTAGACCAGCGCGCTGCCGAACAGGATCGGCACGTCGCCGTCCGCGTCGTGCCGCGGCGGGTGGCCGATCAGCACGTGCAGCGTGGTGTCGACCAGCTCGCGCAGCTGCTGGGGAGTCTGCACGAGGACCGCCGCGTCCACGTCCAGCTCCGGGACCGGCGGGGTCTCCTGCTGGTCCTCGGCCGGCGGGCGCGGGGTGAGGACCCCCGCGTCGAGGAAGGCGGGATGCGGCACCCCGACGACCTCGCGCAGGGTGTCGGTGAGCACGGCGGCCAGCAGGTGGGCGTGGGTCCGGGGCAGGTCGAGCAGGTATGCCGTGCGCCCCGCGTCGGTGGACCACCCCAGGGCGGCCATGTGCCGGGACCGGTCGTCCTCGGGCCAGGTCGAGCCCTCCGGCGCCCGCAGTTCGGCGTGCAGCCCCTCGTCCGGGCCCTCCCCGGTGGGTCGCACCTCCAGCACGGGGGAGGTGGCCGCGTCGCCGCCGAAGGGCAGGACGGTCAGCGGCTCGTGGGTGCCTGCGAGGTGGTCGGCCAGCTGGCTCTGGAAGCCGGCCCACCCGATCTCGGTCGCCCGGTCGAGGTCGAACTGCTCCATCCTGCCAACCTAGTACGGCCGTGGCGCCAGGTGGGGACCCTGGCCCCGGCAGCCGGCGCGGTCGGCGTCAGAACCCGGCGGAGGCCTCGTCGAGGCGGGCGACGTCATCCTCGGCCAGCCGCAGGGCCGGCGCCGCCATGAGCGCGTCGAGCTGCTCGGACCGGGAGACCGAGGCGATCGGCGCGGTCACCCCCTTGGCGAGCAACCAGGCGAGCGCGACGGTCGCCGGCTCCACGCCATACCGGCCGGCGACCTCGACGAGGGCGTCGACGACCCGCAGGCCGCCGGCCTCCAGGTAGCGCCGTGCGGCGCCCCCGCGCGGGGCGCCCTCGAGGTCGGCCTCGGTGCGGTACTTGCCGGTGAGGAAGCCCGAGGCCAGCGCTGGGTAACTGAGGACCATCGGTCCGAAGTCGGCCACGACCGGCGCGTAGTGGCGCTCGTAGTCCTCGCGCGAGAGGAGGGTGTAGCGCGGCTGGATCGCGACCGGCACGGTCATGCCCTCGCGCTGCGCCGTCTCGAACCACTCGCGCATGCGCTCGGGGGAGTAGTTGGACAGCCCCACCGAGCGGGCGCGGCCGCTGCGCACGAGCTCGTCGAAGGTGGCGACCTGGTCGGCGACCGGCACGTCCTCGTCGTCGTAGTGCGCGTAGTAGAGGTCGACGTGGTCGGTCCGCAGCCGCTCCAGCGACTCGTCCAGGGCGGCGACCACGTTGTCGTGGGCCAGCCCCTCGCGGCCGGGCTTGCGGGCGACCTTGGTCGCGACCAGGACGTCGTCACGGTTGCCGCGCGCGGCCAGCCAGCTGCCGATGATCGTCTCGGACTGCCCGCCCACCTGGTCCAGCCACGCCGCGTAGGAGTCGGCGGTGTCGACCAGCGTGCCGCCGAGCTCGACGAACCGGTCCAGGACGGCGAAGGACGCGTCCTCGTCGGCCGTCCAGCCGAAGGCGTTGCCGCCGAGGTTGACCGGGAAGATCGGCAGGTCGCTGCCGGGCAGGGTGCTCATCGCGTGGACTCCTTCACAGGGTGTGGGGTGCACCCTGCGGCGGGGCGCGGGGCACCGCCCGAGGCTACGCGAGGGCGCCTCAGCGCTCGACCGGGACCACCAGGAGCCCGTCGTCGCCGGCGAGCACGACGAGGTCGCCGGGCGGGGCGGCACCGATGGCACCGCCGAGCTCCTCGAGGGACACGGGCGCCGGCTGCCGGTCGGTCCGGCGCACGACCTGGACGGCGACCCCGGCGCTGCGCCGCAGCTGGGCAGCACCGTCCTCGTCGAGCGCGGCGCCGACGAGCAGGACCCACCGGTCGACGTGCCCGGTGCGCGTCCCGGCGGTGGTGGGCAGCAGCCGCGCCCCGTCCTCGCGGTCGGTGCGGAAGACCGTCCAGTGGTAGGCGGACAGCAGCGAGGCGGTGGCCAGGATGCCGAGCGGGAAGCGGATGCTGCGCATCGTCTCCAGGTCGATGCCGCCGGCGAGCGCGTCCTCGAGCAGCTGGTAGACCAGCACGAGCAGGGCCACGACCGCCGTCACGCCCATCACCCCGAAGAGCACGAGCAGGTAGGTGCGCCGGGTCGGCGAGGTCAGCTCCTCGGCGGCCGCTGCGGCGCGCGCGTGCTGCGCCTGGCGCCAGTGCCACCACCACACCGGCAGGCCGACGGCGAGGAGCACGAGGGCGGCGAGCAGGGCGTTGAGGGCGCTGCCGCCCACGACGAGGTCGGAGCCGGCGGCGATCGCCTCGACGAGCGTGACCAGCACCATGACCAGGCCCGCGCCGGCGGCGACCAGCCCGACGGCGGCCAGCGCGTACTCGTAGACGCGACGGACCTCGGTGCGGCCGCGGCGCAGGCCCGGGTCGAGGACCTCGCGGTGGTACCACCAGGCGAGGAGCCCGACGAGCGACGCCGCCAGCAGTCCCGGGGCGCCCGCGAAGTGCTCCGTCGCCGTCCGCTCGGTCGGGTCGCCGACGAGCCAGACGAGCACGTCCCAGCCCAGGACGCTGGCCGCCACGACCGCCATGAGCAGGCCGCCGGCGACCCCGACGAGCAGGACCAGCACCAGCCAGCCGGTGCCGCGGCGGGCGCGGAGGGTGTCCAGGAGCCAGTAGGCGGTCCAGGCGGCGGCCCCGACGACGAGCACCGCGGCGCCGTCGAGCAGCGCGGCCGGCAGGCCGCCGACGAGCGTCTCGCCGCCGAGCCCGAGGAGCTCGCGCAGCGAGGCGGCCAGGAGCTGGGTGGCGCCGGCGACCGTCGTGACCAGGCCGACGAGGGAGCCCAGCAGCCGCTCGGCCGCCAGGTGGGCCGTGGGCGTGGCGCCCCTGCGCCACCAGCGGTGGCCGGCCCAGACGAGGGTCCAGACGAGCGCCGTGGCCAGCTGCCCGCCGCGGTAGTCCTGCGTGCCCACCGTGGCCAGCAGGGTCCCGTGCCAGGCGACCATTGCCACGACGAGGGAGATCAGCCCGGCCAGCGTCAGGTACACGGCCCAGCCCGGGGACCGCGCCTCGCCGGGGTCGCGCCCCAGCCGGCGGTCGGTCCAGACGGCGAGGGCGCCCCACAGTGGCAGGGCGATCAGCGTGAAGGTCAGCTGCAGCGCCAGCCCCGCGTCGTCGCGCACCAGCTCGGCCCCCGGCTCCAGCAGGCGCCCCAGGAGCCCGGAGACACCCGAGGCGGCGGCGACGAGCAGGCCGAGGAGCAGCAGGTACTGGAAGAAGCGGCGCACCGCGTGCCCTGCCGAGGTCGACGCGCCGTCCCCCGCGGGACCGTGGTCGTCGCCGCGGCGACGCACCAGGCGCACGACGAGGACGACGCCCCCGACGAGGACCGCCAGGACGACCAGGAGGACGAGGACGGGCAGCAGCCCGAAGCCGATCATCGTCCCTCCTTGCCGGGGGAGGAGCAGGTGTACATCGGCCAGGGCTCGCCGGTGATCACCCAGCGGTCGCCGTCGCGCACCAGGTCGAAGCGCTCCTCCGAGGTCCAGGTGTCGACGCCGAACGGGCCGCCGCTGCCGCGGACGATCTCGATCCGCACCGTGGCCCGGTCACCGCGGACGTCGCTGTCGCGCAGCACCATCCGGGCGTCCCGCTCGACGTAGGCCTGCTCCAGGTCGTCGACCGTGCACCCGTGGTCCGGGTCGAGCAGGCCCGCGGCACCGTCCAGGTCGTGGTCGTGGACCAGCTGCAGGTAGTCCTGCACCGTCGCCTCCGGCGACCCGCTCGGCAGCTGCGGCCCGGTGCCGGTCGCGGCGAGCACCGCGGCCACCACGGCGAGGGCCACCAGGACCACGAGCGCCACCACCAGCACGACCCCCGCCCGGCGCGTGCCGGGCCCCCGCCCGCCGCTGCCCCGCGGACCAGACTCCACCGTCATGGCCACATCGTCCCACCGGGCGGGCCGCGCCGGGCGGACCTGCGGCTATGAGGTGCGTCTCAGGCCGCGGGCCCGTCCGCCTCAGCCGGTGTGACCGGAGCCGGACCCGACCGCGGCGATCGGCGCGGCGGCCGGCACGCCCGAGCCGTCGCGCTTGTCGCCGGTCTCGGGCAGGTCGACCGCGACCCCGTTGGCCGAGGCGGCCAGCGGGGGAGCGGCGCCGGCCCAGCCCAGGGTGAGGACGTCCTCGCCGCGCAGGAAACGCTGGCAGCGCACCCCGCCGGTGGCCCTGCCCTTGGAGGGGTAGGCCCACATGTCGGTGACCTTGACCGACCCGGCCTCGGTGCCCGGCAGCGCGCCGGCGGACCCGGCGACGGTGACGACGACGTTCTCGGCGGCCGGGTCGACCGCGTGGAAGCCGACGACCCCGGCGCCGGGAGCCAGCCTGATCCCGGCCACGCCGCCGCCGGAGCGACCCTGGGGTCGCACCAGCGAGCCGGAGAAGTGCAGCAGCTGGGCGTCGGAGGTGATGAACACCAGGGACTCCTCGCCGGTGGCCAGCTCGACGGCGCCGACGACGCGGTCGCCGTCCTTGAGCCCGATCACCTCGAAGGAGTCCCGGTTGCCCGGGTAGTCCGGGTTGACCCTCTTCACCACGCCCTGGCGGGTGCCCAGCGCCAGGCCGGGACCCTCGCCGGTGAGCCTGCACAGCGCCAGCGCGGTCTCGTCCGGCGGTAGGTCGACGAAGACCGACAGCGGCGCGCCGCCGGACAGCGTCGGGGCACCGGCGGTCGGCGGCAGGCTCGGCAGCTCCACGACGGACAGCTTGACGACCCGGCCCGCCGAGGTGACCAGGCCGACCTGGCCGCGCGCGGTCGCCCGCACCCGGGAGACGACGACGTCGTGCTTGGACCGGCCCCCGCCCGTTCCCAGGGGCTCGTCGCTGCCGGTGCGCGCCAGCAGGCCGGTGGACGACAGCAGCACCCAGCACGGGTCGTCCGGGACCTCCAGCGAGGGCGCGGCGGCGGTCCCCGACCCCGTGCCCGCGGTGGCGGCGGACGACATACCGGACGCGCCGTCGGACTCCAGCAGCACGGTGCGGCGGGGGGTGCCGTGCTCCTTGGCGACCTCGGCCAGCTCGTCGCTGACCTGGCGCAGCAGCAGCGCCGGGTCGTCGAGCAGCGCCTGGAGGCGCTCGATCTCGCGCTGCAGCTCGTCGCGCTCGGTCTCCAGCTCGATCCGGGAGAACTTGGTCAGCCGGCGCAGCTGGAGCTCGAGGATGTACTCGGCCTGCTTCTCGGAGAGGTCGAAGACCTGGATGAGCCGCTCCCGGGCCGTCCGGGCGTCGTCGGAGGAGCGGATGAGCTGGATGACCTCGTCGATGTCGAGGATCGCCACCAGCAGGCCCTCGACCAGGTGCAGCCGGGCCTTCCGCTTGTCCAGCCGGTGCGCGGTCCGGCGCCGCACCACGTCGGTGCGGAAGTCGACGAAGACCTGGAGCAGCTCCTTGAGGCCGAGCGTGCGCGGCTGGCCCTCGACGAGCGCGACGTTGTTGATCGCGAAGGACTCCTCCAGCGGGGTCAGCTTGTAGAGCCGCTCCAGCACGGCCTCGGGGTTGAACCCGGTCTTGACCTCGATGACCAGGTGCAGGCCCTTGGTGCGGTCGGTGAGGTCGATGATGTCGGAGATGCCCTGCAGCTTCTTGGCCTGGACCAGGGTCTTGACCTTCTCGATGACCTTCTCGGGGCCGACGAGGTAGGGCAGGTCGGTGACCACGATGCCCTTCTTGCGGGGCGTGACGTTCTCGATCCGGGCGGTCGCGCGGGTGCGGAAGCTCCCGCGGCCGGTCTCGTAGGCCTCGCGGACGCCGTCCAGCCCCACGATCCGCCCGCCGAGGGGCAGGTCCGGCCCGGGCACGAAGCGCATGAGCGCGTCGAGGTCGGCTTCGGGGTTGGCGATGAGGTGCCGCGCCGCCCCGACCACCTCCACCAGGTTGTGCGGCGCCATGTTGGTGGCCATGCCGACCGCGATGCCGGAGGCGCCGTTGACGAGCAGGTTCGGGTAGGAGGCGGGCAGCACCGAGGGCTGCATGAGCTGGTCGTCGTAGTTGGGGACGTAGTCGACCGTGTCCTCGTCCAGGCTCGCGGTCATCAGCAGCGCCGCCGGCGCCATCCGCGCCTCGGTGTACCGGCTGGCCGCCGGCCCGTCGTCGAGGGAGCCGAAGTTGCCGTGCCCGTCGACCAGCGGGAGGCGCATGGTGAAGGGCTGCGCCATCCGGACCAGGGCGTCGTAGATCGCGGTGTCGCCGTGCGGGTGGAACTTGCCCATCACCTCGCCGACCACGCGCGAGCACTTGACGTGCGCGCGGTCCGGTCGCAGCCCGAGCTCGTCCATCCCGTAGAGGATCCGCCGCTGCACCGGCTTGAGCCCGTCGCGCGCGTCCGGGATCGCCCGGGAGTAGATGACCGAGTAGGCGTACTCGAGGTAGGCCCCCTCCATCTCCTCCTGGACGTCGACCTCGACGATCTTCTCCTCGACGTCGAAGAGGTCCTCGCTCTGCGGCGGCTTGCGTCGGGCCATGGGTCGGTGGTGCTCCTGTCCGTGCTTCGGGGTCGGTTCAGGGTATGCGGTGCGCCCGCCTCCGCCGCGGAGGCTCCGCCGGTAGGTTCGGGCCATGACCAGGTACGCCGCGTTCCTGCGGGGCATCATGCCCAGCAACCCGAGCATGCGCAACGAGCGGCTCCGGGAGGTCTTCGAGGGCCTCGAGCTGGAGCAGGTGGGCTCGGTCCTGGCCAGCGGCAACATCGTCTTCACCGCCCGGGAGCAGGACGCGGCCGACCTGGAGGACCGGATCCAGGCGGCCCTCCAGGAGCGGCTGGGGATCGCCGGCGGGACGCTCGTGCGCGGCCTGGGCCAGCTGCGCGGCCTGCTGGACCGGGATCCGTTCGAGGGTCTGACGCACGGACGCGGCAGCTACCTGACCGTGACCTTCCTCAAGGACGCCGCCCCCGGTCGGGAGGTGGTCCTGCCCGAGGACCCCGACCCGCTGACCAGGATCGTCGGCTTCGACGAGCAGGCGCGCGCCTTCCTGGCGGTGGTCGACAACAGCGACCCCGGCCGGACCCCGGACTTCATGGCCTGGCTGGAGCGGACGTACGGCAAGGACGTCACCACCCGGACCTGGCTGACCGTGCAGCGGGTCGTGAAGAAGCTCGAGGCCTGAGCCCACGCGGGGCGCGCCCGGGGACCCGCTCACCCGTCGCGCAGGTCGGACACCGTCGTCATCGTGTAGCCGTTGGCGCGCAGGACGTCGATGATCTGCGGCAGGGCCTCCCGGGTGTGGTAGCCGCCGAGGTGCGACAGCACGATCGAGCCGGACGCGGGCAGCGGGCTGGTGGTCCGTGCCACGATCTGCGCGGTCGTGGTCGCCGGGTCCCAGTCGATCGTGTCGCGCGCCCAGTAGACCGTCTTCGGGAAGCCGACCGCCGCCGCCTGGTCGCGGACGAAGTCGTCGTACGACCCGTAGGGCGGGCGCCAGTAGGGCTTCGTCGACAGCCCGGTCTGCGCCCTGAGGGAGGCCTCCGCGTCGGCGAGCTCCTGGCGGATGAAGCTGGACGTCATCGCCCGCTGGCACGGGGCTCCGCTCGGCGACCCTCCGCCGCCGTTGACGAGGTCGCAGTGGTGCACGGTGTGGTTGCCGATCTCGAACAGCTCCGGGTGCGCGGCGATCTTGGCCATCACCGCCCGGCCCTCGGCGGTGGCGGCCATCACGCTGGTCGGGAAGAAGGTCGTGCACACCTGCCGCTCGACCAGCAGGTCCACGATCTCCGAGGCTCCCTCCAGCCGTCCGCCCATGTCGAGGGTGTAGGCGATTTTCCGGCTCGTCGTGCCGCTCACCGTCGACAGCACCTGCTGGCTCCCGCCGGTGTAGTCCGGCCCCGACCAGCACACCCCGCGCTCGCGCTGGGCGGCCTTGGGCACCTCGATCGACAGGGTCGCGGTCCCGCCCAGCACGTATGCCGTGCGCGGCGTCAGGCGGTCGAGCTCGCCGGAGTGGGGCAGGCTGGTGCGGGTGGCCAGCATGATCGGCCCGCGCGTGCGCTCGGCGGCGGGCACGCCGGCCAGCGCGTCGGGGAAGTTCTGGCCGCTGGCGATGATCACCCCGGGCCGGGACGCGCCGAAGACCCGTCGGGAGAGGGCCAGCGCCGTGGCGTAGCGGTCCGCACCGGCGACCCGCTCGGTGGTGGCGACGGTCCGCAGCTGCGCGGCCACGGCGTCGGAGACCGCGGCGGTGCCCCCGACGAGCATGATCCGCGAGGGGGAGAGCCGCCGCAGCTCGGCGAGCACGGCGTCGGGCAGGGATCCCCGGCGCGTCAGCAGCACCGGCGCGTCCTGGACGACCGCGGCCGCCCCGCCGGCGAGGGCGTCGGGCCAGTCCTGGCCGCTGGCGACGTAGGCGACGTCCGCACCGTCCGGGAAGGCGGCGGTGCTGACGGCCACCGAGGTGCGGTAGCGGTCCGCCCCGGCCTGCCGGGTGACGGTGCCGGAGGTGTAGGCGGTCAGCGCACCGCGCACGTTCTCGCCGACCACGTCCGGCCCGCCGACGATCACGATCCGGCCCGGCCGCAGCCGCGACAGCTCGCCGGCCGTGGCGGTCGGGACGCCGGTGGCGGTGACGAACAGGACCGGACCGCCGGTCCGGGAGGCGGCCGGGCCGGCGCTGAGCGCGTCGGCGAACGCCCGCCCCGTGGCGACGTAGACCACCGGCGTGCCCACCTCGGCGAAGCGTCGGCTCACCGCCACCGCGGTCGTGTACCGGGTGCCCCCGGCGAGCCGCTCGACGGTGAAGTCGAGGTCGCCGTCCTGGAGCGTCGGCGCGTCGGGGTCGGCGCTGGCGGCGGCAGGCTCAGCCGTCCCCGTGAGGACGGGTGCCGCGGGCGGGGTCGACGCGGTCCCCACCGCGGGTGCGGCGACCACCGCGGTGGCGGCCGCGACGGAGGTGATCAGCTGGCGGAGTCCCATGGCGTGCCCCTCGCTCGTGCGGCGCCCCGGACGGAGGCACCGTCACCCTCCGTGTCGCACGGGGTGCCCCGATGGTTCATCCCGTCCGCATGGCAGGCTGCCGGTATGGAGCTCCTCGACGCCGCGCGGATACGCGCGGTCCTGCAGCCGGGCGCCCTCGTGGAGACCCTCCGCACCGCCTTCGCCCACCAGGAGGACGTCGTCGTGCCCGAGCGCGGGCACCACCGGGTCGACGACGAGCGGGAGGCCACCCTGCTGGTCATGCCCGCCTGGGAGAGCGGCCGCTGGATCGGGGTCAAGGTGGTCGCCCACTTCCCGCACAACGGGCAGCGCGGACTGCCGGCGATCCAGGGCTCCTACCTGCTCACCGACGGCACCGACGGACGGCCGGTCGCCGTCCTCGACGGCGCCGAGCTCACCCGCTGGCGCACCGCCGCCGCGTCGGCCCTGGCCGCCGACAGCCTCGCGCCGCGGACGGTCCGGGAGCACCTGCTGGTCGGCGCCGGCAACGTCGCCGCTGCGCTCCCGCACTGCTACGCGGCCGTGCGGGAGGTGGGGCTCACCCGCGTCTGGGCGCGCACGCCGGACAAGGCCGAGGACCTGGTCGGGCGGCTGCGCCAGGAGGGCTTCGCCGCGGAGGTGTGCGGCGACCTGCGCGAGGGGGTCCGCCGCGCCGACGTGGTCAGCGCCGCCACGTCCTCCACCTCGCCGCTGATCCTCGCCGAGGACGTGCGGCCCGGCACCCACGTCGACCTCATCGGCGCCTTCACGCCGGCGATGCACGAGGCGGACGAGGCGCTCATCACCTCGGCGAGCCTGTTCGTCGACGTCGAGGCCGCCCTGCACGAGCCCGGCGAGATCGTCGACGCGCTGGAGCGCGGCACCCTGAGGCGCGAGGACGTCCGGGCGACCCTGGCGGACCTGGCGGCGGGACGGCATACCGGACGGTCCTCCGAGGAGGAGGTGACCGTCTTCGAGTCGGTGGGCACCGCCCTGGAGGACCTCGTGGCGGCCGCCCTGGTCTGGCGAGCCCACTCCGGAGCGTGACCGGGGTGGAGACGTCGAGGTTCGGGGAGCGCTACCTGACCCTGCTGGCCGAGGACCGCTCCGAGGCGCAGTTCGAGGCGCTCCTGGCCGAGGGGCGCGGCGACGACACCGTGGCGCCCGAGGACGTGCGCCGGCTGCACGCCCTGGCGCTGCGGGCGCTGCGGCTGCGCGAGCTGGGCCGTCGCCGGGAGAGCGAGCTGTCGGCGCTCTTCGACACCGTCGCCGACCTCGCCGCGCTCAAGGAGCTCGACGACGTCCTCGAGGCGATCGTGCGTCGGGCGCGCACGCTGCTCGCCTGCGACGTGTCCTACCTCTCGCTCAACGACGACGAGGCGGGCGAGACCTACATGCGGATCACCCAGGGCATCCACACCGAGGAGTTCCGTCACGTGCGGCTGGGCTTCGGGGAGGGGCTCGGCGGGCTGGTGGCGCAGACGGCGCGGCCCTACGCCACGCCGGACTACTTCGCCGACGATCGGTTCAGGCACACCCGGCCCATCGACAGCGCGGTGCGGGCCGAGGAGCTGCGCGCGATCCTGGGCGTCCCGCTGCTGCTGGGGCGCACCGTCATCGGGGTGCTCTACGCGGCCAACCACGACGCGCGGCCGTTCTCCCGGGAGGACGTGGACCTGCTGACCAGCTTCGCCGCGCACGCCGCGGTCGCGCTGGACAACGCGCGGCGCAACGACCAGATGGTGGCCACGCTGGCCGAGCTGGAGGAGACGGGCGCGCTGCTGCGCAGCAACGTCGAGAGCGTCGAGCGGGCGGCCGACGCCCACGACCGGCTGGCCGGCGTGGTGCTGCGCGGCGGCACCCTGCAGGACGTGGCCGGCGAGCTGGAGGACGTCCTCGAGGCGTCGGTGAGGGGGCGCCGCACGGGGTGACCTCCAACTGCCTCAACCCCGGCTACGTGCGCACGCCCCTGGTGGAGAAGCAGGTCGCCGACCAGGCCCGCACGCACGGCATACCCGAGGAGGAGGTCGTGGAGAAGATCATGCTCACCCGCTCGGCGGTCAAGCGCCTGGTCGAGCCGGCCGAGGTGGCCGCCCTCGCGGCCTTCCTGATGTCCGACGACGCGGCCATGGTGACGGGCACGTCGTACACGATCGACGGGGGCTGGACGGCGCAGTAGCCGCGCGTCCGGGAGCGGGGCCGGTCAGGGAGCCAGCCAGGCCAGCGCCGCGGCGACCATCGCGCGCACGCCGGTGTCGAGCGTGGGCTGCAGCACCGGCGCGAAGTGCGCGGAGTGGTTGGACGGCAGCTCGCCGGTGGTGCCCTCGCGCTCGGCCCGCGCCCACTCCTCGGGGTCGAAGGCGCCGAAGCCCCAGTAGGTGTAGGGGATCCCCCACGCGTCGGGCAGCACCGAGAAGTCCTCCGAGCCGCCCTCGGGCTCGAAGGGCAGGACCCGGTCCTCGCCGAGCTCGGCCACCAGCGCGGCCCGGGCCCGCTCGGTGACGGCGGGGTCGTTGTCGGTGACCGGCAGGTGGTCGAAGGTCTCCAGCTGCGGCTCAGGGGCTCCCCACGCCGCGGCCTCGGCGCGGGCAGCCTGCTCGATCGCCGCCAGGCAGGTGGCCGCGACCCCGGCGTCGTAGGTCCGCACCGTGCCCTCGATCTCGGCGACCGAGGGGATGATGTTGGTCTTGGTGCCGGCGCTGATCCGGCCGACGGTGACCACGGCGGTCCGGGTCGGGTCCACGCGGCGGGAGACGATCGTCTGCAGCCGCATCACGAGGGAGGCGGCCATCACGACGGGGTCGATGGCCTGGTGCGGGGCCGAGGCGTGCCCGCCGCGGCCGTGCAGGGTGATCCGGAAGTCGTCGCAGCTGGCCATGATCGGCCCCGCGGCGACCTGGACCGAGCCGCTCGGGCCGGGCAGGACGTGCTGGGACAGGGCGACGTCGGGGCGGGGGAGCCGGTCGACGAGGCCGTCCTCGACCATCGCCTCGGCGCCGTTGTACTGCTCCTCGGCGGGCTGGAAGACCGCCAGCACGGTGCCCGACCACGCCCCGCAGCCCTCGAGGAGCAGGCGCAGCGCGGCGAGCAGCGTCGCCACGTGCGTGTCGTGCCCGCAGGCGTGCATGACCGGGACGCACTCGCCCTGACGGTTCTCGGCGAAGACGGTGGAGGCGTAGTCCAGCCCGGTGTCCTCCTGCACCGGCAGCCCGTCCATGTCGGCGCGCAGCAGCACCGTCGGCCCGTCGCCGTTGCGCACGACCACGCCGACGCCGGTGCCGCCGATCCCGGTGACGACCTCGAGCCCCTCGCCGCCGGGCAGCGCCCGGACCTCGTCGACCACGCGCTGGGCGGTCCGGTGCTCGGCGGTCGACAGCTCGGGGTGGGCGTGCAGGTCGCGGTAGAGGTCCTCCAACCACGGCCTGGCCCGGTCCAGCCCGGCGAGGACGGCGGCGGCAGGGGTCGGCTGGGTCATCGTGCTCCTCGGGTGCGGGGGTGCGGGACGGGCGCCGCTTCGGCGCCGGCGTCGGGTCCGACCCTACGCCAGCGATCGGGGCGTGGCAGGGTATGGCGTGTGAGCTCAAAGGTGATCCACACCGGTCAGGCGCTGGTCGACGTGGTGCTCGAGGTGCCCGACCTGCCGCTCCGCGGCGGCAACGTGAACGCGTCCAGCTTCGCGCGCTACGCCGGCGGCGCCGTCAGCACGCTCGTCGCGGCCGCACGGACCGGCGCCCCTGCGGTGCACGCTGGCGCCCACGGGACCGGCCCGAACGGCGACCTGGTCCGGCGCACGCTGCGGGAGGAGGGCGTGCAGGTGGCGGCCCGGCCGGTCCCTGGCACCGACACCGGGATCTGCGTCGTCTTGGTCGAGCCGACCGCCGAGCGGACCTTCCTGACCACCTACGGCGCCGAGCGGGAGATCACCGTCGCCTCGCTGGCCACCAGCGCGCCCGGGCCGGGCGACCTGGTGTGCGTGACCGGCTACAGCCTGTACTCCCCGACCCGCGAGCCGCTGCTGGAGTGGCTGACGGGGCTGCCCGACGGGGTCGACGTCGTGCTCGACCCCGGCGCGGCGCTGGCCGACCTGCCGGTCACCGTGGGGGAGCAGATCCTCTCCGTCACCGACGTGTGGACCTCCAACGCGCTGGAGGCGCGCGAGCTCACCGGCGTCGGCGACGTCGCCTCCTCGTGCGTGGCCGTGGCCGACCGGCTGCAGGCCGGCGCGGTCGTGGTGGTGCGCGACGGTCCGGAGGGGTGCTTCGTGCGGGTCGACGGCGAGACCACCTACGTGCCCGGTCATCCTCAGGTGCCGGTGGACACCAACGGTGCAGGGGACGCGCACACCGGTGTGCTGTGCGCCGAGCGGGCGCTGGGCGCGTCCTGGCTCGACGCGGCCGCGCGGGCGAACGCCGCCGGGGCGATCAAGGTCACCCGCAAGGGTCCGGCGACCGCGCCCACCCGGGCCGAGGTCGACGCCTTCCTGGCGGTGCAGGCCAGGGACGCCGCCCCGGCGCGCTAGCCAGGGCGTGCAGCGTCCTGCACCACATGCATCGTCGCCGACGTCGGATGTCGTGCACGACGTTGCATATCCGTCGTCGGCGCCGCGTCCCGGACGTCCCATGACGTGCACCACGTCGCACGTCCGTCGTCGGCGCCGCGGCACGGACGTCACGTGACGTGCACCACGTCGCACGTCTGTCGTCGGCGTCACGCCCCCGACGTCACGAACAGGTCACGATCGGCCCCGGCGTGCAACGTGCGGGGCGCCCGGGACGTTCTCCGGGTGAGGGCGCAGCGAGGGGCTCGCCCCGCCAGGGAGGAGAGCGACATGACAGCGCACGCGCACCGGGCACCCCACCGACCCGCCGGGGGAGGCGCGGGACGCGCCCGTCCCGGCACCCGCGCGTCCGGGCACGGCCCGGAGGTTCTCCTGCTCCTGTCCGCCGTCCTCATGGTCCTCGGCGGACCGGTGGCCCGGACCTTCGCGGACGACGGCCTCTGGCTGGCCACCGGCAGCACCCTGCTGCTGGGCGTGAGCATCGTGCTGGCCGCCCTCGCGGGCTGGCACCTGCTGCGCGGGTCCGCAGCCTGAGCGCCGCCGCAGGCCCTGGCGGGCGGCCGCCGCGGGCGAGGACCGCCGGTGCCCGGCACCGGCAGCCGGGTCAGTCGCCGTCCACCCAGGGCGTCCCGAACCGGTCCAGGTGCGCCACCTCGGACAGCGGCCGGCGCCGGCGCGTGCGGCCCGAGCCCCTCGCCTCCGTCGAGGGGTCGGCGGCGGGGCGGCCCAGCGCGACGACCCCCACCACCCGACGGTCGGCGGGGACCGCGAACGTCTCCTTCACGACGTCCTGCTGCTCGGGCGGCACGCCGAAGTAGAGCGCGCCGAGCCCCTCGTCGACCGCGGTGAGCAGCATGAGCATCGCCGCCATCCCGTTGTCGACGTCCCAGTAGGGCACCGGCCACCTGGCCGGGTCCCGGTCGGTCCAGCCCTTGTCGTCCTCGGCGTAGCGGGACAGGTAGGCCTGGGGGTCCGAGCAGCACAGCACCAGCACCGGCGCCGTCGACACCCCGCGCAGCCACCGGTCCGGCTCCCCGTCGGGGTCGGTCGTGGCCGCCCAGAACCGGGCCCGTGCCCCGGGGGAGGCCAGGACGACGAAGTCCCAGCCCTGGGAGAACCCGGCGCTGGGCGCGCGCACGGCGTGCCTCAGCACGCGGTCCAGGACCTCCCGCGGCACCTCGCGGTCCGGGTCGAAGGCCCGCACCATCCGCCGCTTCCGGATCACCTCGCGCAGCTCCATGGGCACCGATGGTGGCACGCCCGCG
>QEUR01000209.1 GCA_003577095.1 Acidobacteriota bacterium | reverse complement strand
CGGCGAGCGGCCTGCCGGTCGCCGTGGGCGCGGTCCTCGTCCTCGCGGGCGTCCGGCTCGTGCAGGACCGGCGCGACGGTCGGCTCGGCCTGCTCGGGCTGGTGCTCGTCGCCGCCTCGATGGCCGCGATGGTGATCGTCCTCGCGGCGAGCCTGGTCGTGGGGCACGACGTGCAGGGCGGCCCCACCTACGTCCTGGCCACCGCGCTCAGCTGGGTCGGGGTCGCCCTGTGCTCGGCCGGCTCCTGGCGCGTGGGCGTGGTCCCGCGCTGGCTGCTCGCGGTGTGGCCCGTCGTCTGGGCGGTGGGCTCGTTCTTCGCGGTCAGCGTCTCGCCCCTGCTGCTGGCCGCCCTCTACGTCACGCTGCTCGTGGTGCTGAGGTCGTCACCGGTGTCGCGCAAGGCCGGCTGAGCCTAGTCTTGGGGGCATGGACGAGACGGCCGACGAGGGCTGGGACGAGCTGGCCCGCGAGATGCACCACGAGGTGTCCGCCTACGTGTCCGCGCTGCGGGAGGTGACCTCGGGCGAGGCGCCCGACGCGGCGCTCCCGGTGCTGCTGCTCGCCGTCGGCCAGCTGTGCGCGGCCGGCTCCCGGCTGGGTGCGCTCGTCGACGTCGTCCCGACCGAGCGCTTCGAGCCGGACAACGGCCCGGAGGCCGACCTTGACGGGCTCCACGAGCGGCTGCTGGAGCTGCTCGGCGGGGTGGACACCTACTGCGACCTGGAGGACCCGGTCCTGTCGGCCGAGGTGGCCACCGGCTCGCTGTCGGCCGACCTGGTCGCGATCGCCGACGACCTGCACCACGGTGCGCTGCACTACGAGGCCGGCCACCAGACCGAGGCGATGTGGTGGTGGCAGTTCAGCTACCTCTCCTCGTGGGGCGAGCGCGCCGCGGCGGCCCTGCGGGTCCTGCTGGCGCTCCTGTCGCACGTGCGGCTCGACGCCGACGACGAGGACGTCATGGAGGCGGAGATGGCCGCGCTCCACGGCGTCGACTGACGCGAGGTCCCGGCCGCAGGGTGGTCCCGAGGTGACTTCTCCGCCGAGCTTCCCGGCCAAGTACTGGTCCGTCCGGGCGACTCGCCCACCGAGGACCGGCCACAGCGTGCACGTGCACGCTCTGGCCGCTCCTGACCGGGCGTGTCGTCGGCACGGGGCACCTGCGGTGCCGGAGGGCGCCGTCTGCCGCGGGGACGATCCACTACAATAGGTAGTGGAAGCCGGAAGGGTTCCGGCTCCGGAGAGGGGTCAGTCGATGACTGCGAAGACAGCCCGTTTAGTCGAACGCATCCGGCTGGAGGACGGCACCAACCAGGAGGACCTCAGGTTCCTGGAGCGCACGCTCGCCCAGCTCTTCACCCAGCTGAGCCGGTTCGACCCGGCGCAGGTCGACATCTCCGTCCGCATCAAGGACCGGGAGAAGCCGAGCATGGTCACCACCCTGGAGGTCAACGTCCACGGCCTGCCCACGATGATCGGGACCTCCGACCTGACCGACACCAAGGACGCGGTCAACGAGGCGGAGGCCAAGGTCATCACCCAGCTGCAGCGCGCCGCGGACCGGCGCAGCGAGCACCGCTGACCACCTGGCGGTGGCCCCTGGCGGCCCGGACGGGCAGCAGCCGCGTCAGCTGCTCGCCCCGGCGACGGGGGTCTGCCGCCGCGGCCTGACCACCAGGCTGCGCAGCGCGCGCAGGAGCAGGAGCGCGGTCAGCACCCAGCCGGAGACGTTCACCCAGCCGACGTCGCTGATGAAGATCAGCGACATGGCCACCAGGACCGGCACCAGGTAGCGGAAGGCCTGCACGACATACCCGCCGAAGGTCGGCATCCGCACGCCGGCCGAGTCGGCGACCGCCTTGACCATGAAGTTGGGGCCGTTGCCGATGTAGGTGACCGCGCCGAAGAAGACCGCGCCCAGGCTGATCGAGACCAGGTAGGGCTCCCACACCCCGGCCACCGACGGCTCGCCGCCCAGCTGCTGGGCCATCTCGAAGAAGGTCAGGTAGGTGGGCGCGTTGTCCAGCACCGAGGACAGACCGCCGGTGAGGTAGAAGAAGGTCATCCGGTTCAGCGGCAGCTCGGGCGCGACCTGCGACAGGTAGCGCAGCGCCGGGATCATCGTCAGGAAGATGCCGATGAAGATCGCGGCGACCTCCTGGATCGGCCCCCAGGTGAAGCGGTTGTCGCGGAAGCGGGCGGTGCGCGGGCCCGTGAGGTAGGAGGCGGTCGCCACGGAGAGCATGATGATCTCCCGCCACGGGACCCACTGGTGCCAGGCCGCGTGGCCCTCCTCGATCGCGTGCAGGTCGACGCTGGGGGCGAAGGCGACCGAGAGCACGATCATCGCCAGGTAGAGGAAGTGGATGCCGCCGCGCACCCGCAGCGGCTCGACGGTGCTCCGGTCCTGCTCGCGGGCCTCCTTGGGCCAGCGGCGGGTCGCCCAGGGGGGTGAGCAGACCGCCGGTGTTGGCCACGACGAAGATCGTGAAGATCACCGTGTGCACGCGGTGGCGGCGCTGGGCGTTGGTGTTGAGCAGCGGGCGGATGAGCAGCATCGCCGCGCCCGTGGTGCCGATGAACGAGGCCAGCACCGACCCGACGGCGAGGAAGGCGGTGTTGACGGCCGGCGTGGCCCGGATGTCGCCGGCGAGGAAGATGCCGCCGGAGACGACGAAGAGCGCCAGGAGCAGCATGATGAACTGCCCGTACTCGACGAGCGCGTGCGTCACGGCCGCGCCCTCCCCGGCGGCGAGGAACCAGATCGCCACCGGGAGGCCCAGCAGGAGGGAGACCTGGAGCTGGACGCGTTGGCGCTCCCACAGCTCCCGGACCGCCGGGACCAGCGGCGCGACCGCGATGGTTCCGAGCATGATCGCGAAGGGGATCACGCCCCACCACTGCACCTGCATGACTGGCCTCTCACCTACGGGGTCTCGGGTGCGGCTCAGACTATCCCCGTGCGGACGACGTCGGGGCGGAGGGGCACTGCCCCTCCGCCCCGACGGACGGCGTACGTGGGAGGGGTCAGGCGGGGACGATGAGCCCCGCGGTGCCGCTGCGCGCGGCCTGGAAGCGCTTGGTCACGTCGGTCCAGTTGACGACGTTCCACCAGGCCTTGACGTAGTCGGCCTTGACGTTCTTGTACTGCAGGTAGAAGGCGTGCTCCCACATGTCGAGCATGAGCAGCGGGGTCTGCCCGATCGGCACGTTGCCCTGCTGGTCCCACAGCTGGAAGACGCGCATCCCCTGGCTGATGGAGTCCCAGGACAGCACGGCCCAGCCGGAGCCCTGGATGGTGGTGCCGGCGGCCTCGAACTGGCCCTTGAAGCCGTCGAAGGAGCCGAAGTGCTCGTCGATCGCGGCGCCCAGCTCGCCGTCGGGGCGGTCGCCGCCGTCGGGCGACATGTTCTGCCAGAAGACCGAGTGGTTGGTGTGGCCGCCCAGGTTGAAGGCCAGGTTCTTCTCCAGCATCGGCACGGAGCCGAAGTCGCCGGACTCACGGGCCGCGGCAAGCTTCTCGAGGGCCTGGTTGGCGCCGTCGACGTAGGCCTTGTGGTGCTTGCTGTGGTGCAGCTCCATGATCTCGGCGCTGATGTGCGGCTCGAGGGCGCCGTAGTCGTAGGCGAGGTCGGGAAGGGTGTAGGTGCTCACGGCAAATCTCTCCTCACGTGGGGTTTTGCAGGGCTCCTTGCACTATAGACGCGAGGGTATGGGGCTGCCCGGCGAGGTCGGCGGCCGGACAGGCGGGTCGAGCGCGGTCGGCGCCCGAGCTCGTGCCGCGTGGGTCACTCGCGTCAGTCGCGTCACTCGCGTAGGGTCGTGTCCGCCCGCTCTCATCCCTGGAGGACCTCCGTGCGTCGCACCCTCGTCGGCCTCGCCGCCGCCCTCTCGCTCGTGCTGGCACCCGTGCCGGCCGTGGCGGACGACGTCGACCCGGACGTGACGACCACGCCCGCCGGCCCCGTCATGCCCGATACCGATGCGCCCGGACCCGTCCTGGAGGTCGACCAGCGGTTCGGCCTCGTCGAGGCCGGGAGCGACCTGGTCGCCGGGCCGCAGGCCGTGGTGGAGGCGGGCGTGGCCGAGCTGCCGGCGCCGGAGCCCGGCGCCGAGGTCTACCCCCGCCCGGCGGACGGCGTCTACGACGTGCGCGGCGGCGGGTTCGGTCATGGCATCGGCATGTCGCAGTACGGCGCGGACGGGGCCGGTCGGGCAGGGCTGGACTACCAGGAGATCCTGGACTTCTACTACCCCGGCACGGTGCTGGAGACCCGCTCGACCGGCACCATCCGGATCTGCCTGGTCTCCGACGACGACGGTGTCACCCGGGTGGACGACCGGCCGGGCCTGGTCGTGAGCTCGGCCCCCGGCGGCACGACATACCAGCTGCGCGACGGGTTCAGCCAGTGGCGCGTGCGGGCGACGAGCACCGCCGCCTCGAGCTGCACCCTGCAGGGCCTGGACGCTGGCGGGACGTGGCGCGCCGCGTGGCCCTCAGGTATGCCGCAGTCCTGCCCGGTCTCCTTCAGCTCGCCGACCGAGGGCACGGTCGACCTCTTCATGCCCAGCGGCCAGCGCCGGGTCTACCGGGGGACGCTCACCGCCACCCACCACGGCTCCGCCGCCCTGACGACCGTCAACCACCTGCCGACCCAGCAGTACCTGCGCTCGGTGACGATGGCCGAGATGCCGGTGTACTTCCACGCCCAGGCGCTGCGCGCGCAGGCGGTCGCGGCCCGCACCTACGCGCTGCGCGGCGCGAACGGCACCGACTACTACGACACGTGCGACACCACCGCGTGCCAGGCCTACCGGGGCGCGGGGGCCCGCAACGCGGACGGCTCGATCACGCGCTACGAGCACCCCAACACCGACGCCGCGGTGCAGGACACCGACGGCCAGGTGCTGACCTACGACTTCGGCGGCGGACGCCGCACGCTGGCCACCACGATGTACTCCTCCTCCGACGGGGGACACACGACCACCGGCGGGGCCGGGCACGGCTACCTCACCGCCCAGCCCGACCCCTACGACGCGGTCGGCATCAACCCGCGGCACGCCTGGGCTGCCGACCTGCCGGTGTCGAAGCTCGAGGCGCGCTACGGCATCCACCGCGTCGAGCGGGTCCAGATCCTGCGGCGCGACGGCCACGGCCAGTGGGGCGGGCGGGTGCTCGACGCACGCGTCGAAGGCTTCACCGCCACGGGGGACTACACGTGGGCCTACGCCACCGGGGCCGGCCTGCAGCTGTCCAACCCCTGGCCCGCCAACGCCTCCGGCCTGTCGTCGAACTACTTCACGATCCTGCAGGACGGCCGCGTCGAGCGGATCGCCGGCAACAACCGCTACGAGACGGCGGCGGAGGCCAGCCTGGCCTGGGGGAGCGGCACCCCCGTCGTCTACGTCGTCGTCGGCGAGGACTACCCGGACGCGCTCACCGGCGCGGCCAGGGCGGGCGTCTACGACGCTCCTGTCCTGCTGACCCGCAGCGCGACCGTCCCGGCGGCCACCAGGCTGGCGCTGGACCGGCTCTCGCCCTTCCGGATCGTGGTCGTGGGCGGCACCGCGGCCGTCTCCCCGGAGGTGGTGGAGCAGCTGCGCGGCTACGCCACCAGCGGCGACCTGACGCGGGTCGGCGGGTCGAACCGCTACGAGACGGCGGCGAACCTCGCCTCCTACTACCCGACGGACCGTCCGAGGGTCTACCTGGCCAGCGGCGAGGACTTCCCCGACGCCCTGGCCGGCGCCGCCCTGGCCGCGCACGACCAGATGCCGATGCTGCTGACCAGGAACGACCGGCTGGGCGCACCCACCGTGAGGCAGCTGCAGCGCCTGAACCCCGCGGAGATCGTGGTGCTGGGCGGTTCGGCGGCCGTGTCCGACGAGGTGGTCTCCCAGCTCGCCGGCTACACGACGAGCGGCACCGTCCGCCGGCTCGCCGGGGCCAACCGCTACGGCACGATGGCGCAGGTCGCGGCCGAGTTCCCGGCGGGCCGGTCGCCGGCATACCTCGCCTCCGGGCAGGAGTTCGCGGACGCGGTCGTCGGGGCGGCCCTGGCCGGCGGCCTGCGCGGGGTGCCGGTGCTGCTGACCACCAAGGCCCGGCTGCACGCCCAGACGGGGGCCGCCCTCGACCGGCAGCGGCCCAGCTCGGCACTCGTGCTCGGCGGCAGCAGTGCGGTGGCCGACAGGGTCCTGGGGCAGATCGCGTCGCGCCTGCGCTGATCCGCAGGCGTCGGTCACGGCACCAGCGGTCTCTACTCGTCCCGGGTCCGCCTGACGGTGAGCCACGGGAAGGCGTCGAGGTCGGTGTCGACGAGATCGCGGGGCCCGTCGAGCGAGGCGGTGAAGGTGACGCTGGTGCCGGTGGTCTCGCGCGGTTCGACGGCGGCGAGATCGTCGTCGGGTATGCCGCGCCGGTAGGTCTGGGACCAGGACCCGTCGCGTCGGTGGTTCTGGTGGACCAGCCGACTGCTGAGGGCTGCCACCGTGGACATCCCGCGGCGGGGCAGCCCGTCCGGCAGCCGCGGTGCCGAGGCCTCGTCCCGGAACCGGACGTCCGGGGTGGCCATCACGGGCTTGCGGACGACTCGTCCGTCGCCGTCGGTGCGGGTGTCGGTGCCTCGCCCGTCGTCGGCGACGGTGATGCTCCCGTCCCCGTGGTGGGTCACGGCCGCCGTGCCCTTCCGGCCCAGGCTCTCGGCCTCTTCGTCGGCGTAGGCGAGGACCTCCAGGACGAGGTGGCGCAGCCCGCCGGCCGAGGCCCCGCGGCCCAGCCGCTCGCGCACGCCCACCAGGTGCTCCTCGTCGAGGTCCTCGCTCCAGTCGTGCGTCGTGGTCCGCCAGGAGGAACGCTCGCCCATCCGGTCAGCCTACCGGCGCCAGGACCTCGATCCGGTTGCCGAACCCGTCCTGGCAGTGGAAGCGCTCGTAGCCGTCGAAGCTGGCGCGTTCGGACCAGTCGACGTCGTACTCGGCCTGCCGGATCCGATCGGCCAACGACTCCAGGGCCGCGATGTCGGTGACGAGGAGTCCCGGGTGCGCCTTCGTGGCTGCCCTGAAGGGGTCCTCGACGCCGAGGTGGACCTCCACCGTGGGCACCCCGTCGCCCGATCCTGGCCGTCGAGCAGCGGCAACTTCAAGAGGGAAACGGTTCCTCTCGCGGGTTGCAACCGACCCGAAGAGCCGCTTCCCTCCATGAGTCGCACGCTGCCGACCCACCACGTGCGAAGGGCCGTCGACCCCGCGTTTCCGCAGGTCAACGGCCCTTTCGTGCCATGGTCGGGGTGACAGGATTTGAAAAGATCACTCCGGCTTGGTCGCCGACTTGCTGACCTGGGTCGCAAGCATCTGACCTGCGATGACAGGTACAGTAGCGCGTGAAAGGTTCGGGCACAAGAGGACACGAGATGACACCAGTTATGCCCCAGTTATGCCCATCTGTCGGCGAGCAGGAGGGGTCATGACACGGGCCAAGCGTGACTTCGGGACGATCAGGCGCCGGTCGGGCGGGCGGTACCAGGCGTTCTACATGGGCCCGGACCAGGACTTCCATCGGGCCCCTTCCACGTTCCAGACCCGCGCCGACGCCGAGGCGTGGCTGGCTCACGAACGGCGCCTGATCCAGGACGACACCTGGTCCCCGACCCGTTCGCGTCGGGCGAAGGTCGCCCGTACCGCCGAGGCGTTCGGCCCCTACGCGACCGCCTGGTTGTCCCAGCGCGACCTCAAGCCGCGCACCCGGGCGCTTTACCAGCGGTTGTTGGAGCGGTTCTTGCTGCCCGAGTTCGAGCACGTGGCGCTGCGGGACATCACCCCGGCTGTGGTGCGGGTATGGCACGCCGGCCTCGACCCGCACCGACCCACCCAGCGCGCCCACGCGTACGCCCTGCTGCGCTCGATTATGGCCACCGCGGTGGCCGATGAGATCCTGGCCGCCAACCCCTGCCGGGTCCGTGGCGGCGGGGTCACCACCCGGGCTCGCCGGGTCGAGCCGGCCACCCTGGAACAGCTCGCGGTGCTGGTGGCGCACATGCCGGCCCGGTACCAGGCCCTGGTCCTGCTCGGTGCCTGGTGCGGTCTGCGGTTCGGGGAGATGGCCGAGCTGCGCCGCGCCGACCTGGACCTGGCCACCGGCGTGGTCCACGTACGCCGCGGCGTGGTCCGCATCGAGGGCCGCGTCACAGTCGGCACTCCCAAGTCAGCCGCGGGCGTGCGCGACGTAGCCATC
>QEUR01000208.1 GCA_003577095.1 Acidobacteriota bacterium | reverse complement strand
CGGGTCGACCTCGTCGTCGTCGTCCTCGACGCCGTAGTCGTCCAGCAGCGTCGGGTCGGCCACGATCTGCTTGCGCTCCACGCTCACCGCCAGCTCGGCGCCGTCGACGTCGGTGATCGTGCCGCGGGGGGCCGGGATGGCCTGGACCTCCAGGCGGCTGTTGATCGCGGCGGCCGACACACTCGCGGCGTCCAGGCCCTGGAGCCGGACGAGCTGGGCGGCGAAGAGGCTGAGCACGACGAGGACGCCCAGGAGCAGGGTGCGCGCCCGCCGGCGGGGGTGGACCACCCCGGGAGGCACCGCACCGCGTCGGACCCCGCCACGACGGGGGGCGCGGGCTGCGTTCACCTGGAGGTTCACCCCTGTCCTGGTCAGGTCTGGCTCGTCTGCCTGCTCTGTCGTCCGGTCGTGCTGCTAGTCGTCGTCCACGGCCACGCCCGTGGCGGGCAGGTCCACGGTAATCGTCCGCCCGCCGTCGACCTTGGAGGCCACGCCGGTGATGGACCCGTCCGACAGCCGCAGGGTCGCGGTGGAGGTGGACGGGACCATGTGCAGCTGGCGGGCGTTCTCGGCGAGGGTCTCCGAGGAGCGCAGGTCGGACAGCTCGGCCTCCAGGGTCACCCGCTTGTCGTGCAGGGTGGTCTGCTCGGCAGCCAGCCGCGACAGCGTGTAGGACCCCTCCGCCCGCGCGGTGTTGAGCAGCAGCACGGCGGCGCAGGTGGCGAGCACGACGGCCAGGCACAGCAGCCGGAAGCCGGTGTGCCCGGCGGCGGGCGCGGCGTCGACCACGCGGGTGCGGGTCGCGCCGCCGCCGATCCTGACCTCGCCCGCGCGCGGCAGGCGGACGTGCGGGACGGCCCGGCCGAGCCGGGTGGCAATTGTCATCTGGCTCACGGGGTCACCTCGTCGTTCGTGGTCGGAGTCTGGTCGGGGGTATGCCGTGTCCGCTCGGCCGCGCGCAGGCGCACCGAGGCGGACCGGGGGTTGGCGGCGACCTCGGCCTCGTCGGCCTGCTCGGCGCCGCGGACGAGCAGCCGCAGCCACGGCTGCTGCTCGGGCAGCTCCACCGGCATCCCCGGCGGGGCGGTGCTGGTGGCGCCGGCGGCCAGGCCGCGCTTGGTCAGCCGGTCCTCCAGCGAGTGGTAGGACAGGACGACGATCCGGCCGCCGACGGCCAGGGCGCGCAGGGCCCGCTCCAGGGCCTGCTCCCAGACGGTGAGCTCGGCGTTGACCTCGATCCGCAGGGCCTGGAAGGTGCGCTTGGCCGGGTGCCCGCCGGTGCGCTGGCTGGCGGCCGGCACCGTGCGGTGCAGCAGCTCGACCAGGCGCCCGGAGGTGCTGAACGGCTCGTTGTCCCGCTCCCTGACCACGGCCCGGGCGATCTTGCGGGCGAACCGCTCCTCCCCGTAGTCGCGCAGGACGCGCTCGAGGTCACGGGCGTCGTAGGTGTTGAGGACGTCGGCGGCGGTGGGCCCGCCGGACTGGTCCATCCGCATGTCCAGCGGCGCGTCGGTGCGGTAGGCGAAGCCGCGGTCCACCTCGTCCAGCTGGAGGGAGGAGACGCCGAGGTCGAAAAGGATCGCGTCCGCGCGGGCCAGGCCGAGGTCGGCGAGCACGGCCGGCACGTCGTCGCTGACCGCGTGCACGCCGGTGAAGCGCTCGCCGAAGCGGGCCAGCCGGTCGGTGGCCAGGGCCAGGGCCTGCGGGTCGCGGTCGATGCCGACGGCGCGGGCCAGCGGGCAGCGCTCGAGGAGCGCCTCGGTGTGGCCGCCCATGCCGAGGGTGCCGTCGACGAGGACCGCCCCTTCGTGGGAGAGGGCGGGGGCGAGCAGGTCGACGCAGCGCTCGAGCATGACGGGCACGTGCCGCTCGGCTGCGGGGCGGTGGTCGGTCATGGTCCGTGGCCCGGGTGGTGCGCGGTGCCGTTGTCCCTCTCGTCCCGGCCCCTGGTCCCCCACCGTCCGTCCGCGGCTGCCGTCCGGCACCGGGGAAGTGGCGCCGGGAGGCGGTCGGCTCCGGCGCGGGGGAAGTCGCGCCGGTTCCGGGTCGGGCCCGGCACGGGGGAAGTCGTGCCGGGACGTTCGGGTCGGACGGGGGGAGACCAGGGGTCGGGACGGGATGCCGGGCGCGGGGTGCGCGCCCGTGGGCACCGGTCACATCAGTCCGGGCACCACCTCCTCCGACTGCTCGGCGAAGGCGGCCTCGCTGGCCGCCAGGTAGGTGGTCCACGCCGCGGTGTCCCACACCTCGACGCGGCTGCCGGCACCGATGACCGTGCACTCGGCCTTCAGCCCGGCGTAGTCGCGCAGCACCTGCGGGATGGTCAGCCGGCCCTGGCTGTCGGGCCGCTCGTCGGAGGCGCCGGAGAGGAAGACGCGCTGGTAGTCGCGCACCGCCTTGTTGGAGGTCGGGCTCTGCTGCCACTGCGCGACGATCCGCTCGAACTCCGCCTGCGGGAAGACGTAGAGGCAGCGCTCCTGGCCGCGGGTGACGACGAGGCCGTCCTCGAGCTTGCCGCGGAACTTGGCGGGCAGGAACATCCGCCCCTTCGCGTCGAGCTTGGGCGTGTAGGTCCCCAGGAAGAGCACTCGCACCACCCCCTTTGCTCATGGATCGACGGGTCGATGCCTCCAGTTCGCCCCACTTTACTCCACTTTGCTCCTCCAGCAAGCCTGAATACGCTGGTCGGTGGGACTCTGTGCCGCGTCTCTGCAGGTCAGAGCGTCGAAAGTGTGGTGGAGGAGATTTCCCGGTATGCCGCTCCCCCGGGCGGGGTGGCCGACCGCCTGAGCCGGGCGCGCACGGCATACCCGCAGGTCAGGGGGTTGGGCGAGCCGGGGTGGAGGAGGGTGGAGCGCGCGGGTGGTGCGGGGTGGAGGACCGCGGAGCCGGCCGCCGCACCCCGTCCGTGCACGCCCGTACGCGTCGGCACCACGGTGACCCGGCGGCGGACGACGAGAACCCGCCGGGCGCGCCCGACCAGCACACTCGTCGGGAGGGCCCCGCGTTTGGCAAGATCGACCCATGTCCGCCATCTCCCCGGCACCCGAAGCCGTCGACCTCGATGCCGTCCAGTCCGTCGTCGGCGCCATCCACCAGGCGATCACCACGGTGATCGAGGGCAAGGACGAGGTGGTCACCACCGCCGTGACCGTCCTGCTGGCCGAGGGGCACCTGCTGATGGAGGACGTGCCGGGCGTCGGCAAGACGATGCTGGCCAAGGCGCTGGCCCGGGCGATCGACTGCCAGGTCTCGCGCGTGCAGTTCACCCCCGACCTGCTGCCCAGCGACATCACCGGCGTGAGCGTGTTCAACCAGGACAGCCGGGAGTTCGAGTTCCGCCGGGGCGCGATCTTCGCCAACGTCGTGGTCGGCGACGAGATCAACCGCGCCTCCCCCAAGACCCAGTCGGCGCTGCTGGAGTCGATGGAGGAGCGGCAGGTGACGGTGGACGGGACGACCTACCCGCTGCCGCGGCCGTTCCTGGTCATGGCCACCCAGAACCCGATCGAGATGGAGGGCACCTACCCGCTGCCCGAGGCCCAGCGCGACCGGTTCATGGCGCGGCTGTCGATGGGCTACCCCTCGGCCGCGTCGGAGAAGGCGATGCTGGCCTCGCACGGTTCGGTCAACCCGCTCGAGCAGCTGGAGCCGGTGACGACCGCGCAGGAGGTGCAGGCCCAGATCGAGGCCGTGCGCCGGCTGCACACGGCCGACGCGCTGCGGCAGTACGTCGTCGACCTCGTCACCGCCTCCCGCCACCACCGCCAGCTGCGCCTGGGCGCCTCGCCGCGGGCGGGGCTGCACCTGCTGCGCGCCGCCCGGGCGCACGCCGCGCTGGCCGGGCGCGACCACGTGCTCCCCGAGGACGTGCAGGCGATGGCCGTGCCGGTGCTCGCGCACCGCGTGCTGCCCACCGGCGAGGCCTCGCTGGCCCGGCACAGCACCGCCGACCTCATCCGCGACCTGGTCGGCCGCACCGCGGTCCCGTCCGGCCGCTGAGGACGGGCGCAGGGGTGCGCGGGCAGGGGACGCGATGAGCTCGCCGTGGTCGTTGCTGACCAGCCGGGGACGGATCTTCGCCGTGCTCGGGCTGGTCGTGGTCGCGGCGGGGATCCTGCTCGGCTACGAGGACGTGACGCGGATCGGCCTGGTGCTGGTCGCGCTGCCGGTGCTGACGCTGCTGCTGATGCCGCGCCGGACGCCCCAGGTGAGGGTGCTGCGCGAGGTCGAGCCGACCCGGCTGGTCCCCGACGAGCGCGGGGAGGTCAGGGTGCGCTTCACCAACGTGGGGCGCCGGCCGACCGCGCTCTACCTCGCCGAGGAGCACCTCGACCTCCAGCTCGGCGACCGGCCGCGCTTCGTCCTGCCGCGCATGTCGCCCGGCGAGGAGCGCCGCTTCCGGTATGCCGTGCGCTCCCGCCACCGCGGCGCCTTCGACCTGGGCCCGATCGTGCTGCGGCAGCGGGACCCCTTCGGGCTGACCTTCCTGACCCTCCAGCTCTCCTCGAGCTCCGAGGTGCTCGTCCTGCCCCGCGTGCACAACCTCGGCGACGGCCGGGTGCGCGGCACGTCCGCGGGCAGCGAGGGCGAGATGCCGCAGATGCTCGCCCTGCACGGCGAGGACGACGTGAGCATCCGCACCTGGCGCGAGGGCGACGAGCTGCGCCGCGTGCACTGGCCGGCGACCGCGCACCGCGGCGAGCTGATGGTGCGCCAGGAGGAGCGGCCCGCGCGCAGGCGCGCGCTGCTGGTGCTCGACTCGCGCGACGCGGCATACCCCGGGACCGGCGTCCGCCCGGCCTACGAGTGGGCGGTCTCGGCGCTGGCCTCGGTCGCGCGGCACCTGGCCGCCGACGGGTGGGTGATCCACCTGCTCACCGACACCACGGTGCGCGACGGCACCACCGAGCGCGCCGTCGACCTCGACTCCCTCCTCGACTCCCTCGCCCGCATGCAGCCGGACAAGGACGCGCGCCTCGACCGGCTCGCCGCCGCGGCCGCGCCGTTCACGACCAGCGGGGTGCTGGTCGTCGCGGCGGTCGTCGCGCACGACGAGAGCGGCCTGCGCGAGCTGGCCAACACCCGCCAGCCCGGCTCGCGGGCGCTGGCCTTCGTGATCGACCCGGCGCGCTTCGGCGGCGGGTCGCGCGGCTCGCGCGGTGAGGCGCGGCGCAGCGGCGGGGGCGTCGCGGGTGGGGCGGGCGACGGGGTCGGCGAGGGCGTCGGCGACGAGCGGTCGCCGCTGACCTCCCTGCTGGCCGACTCGGGCTGGCGCAGCGTCGTCGTGGGACCGCATACCGACGTGCCTCGTGCGTGGGCCGCGATCAGCACCCCGACGGGGGTGCGCGGGTGAGCTCGACGGACCAGCGGGTGCCGGCGGAGAGCGACGAGCGCGCCGGTGGCCTCGGTGATGGTGCCGGTGGTGGGAGCGACGGTGGGCGCGGAGGCGACGGCGGGCGCGGCGGCGACGGCGGGAGGCGCTCCCGCGGGGCCGGGCTCGCCGACGGCCGGCTCGGCCACCTGACCGGCCAGGACCTCTTCGCCCGCGGCATGTGGGCCGAGGGCCTCGTCGCCGCGCTGGCGACCCTGGCCGTCGCCTGGCCGCTGACCGCCCTGCTGCGCGAGGAGTCCTGGCTGCCGCCGGCCGTGCTCATGGTCGCCCTGGTCGCGGTCGTCGGCGCGGTCCTGCGCACCGTAGACGCGCCGCCGAGCCTGGTGTCGCTGGGCCAGCTCGTCGTCGGGCTGCTCGGGGTGAGCCAGATCTACCTGCGCGACACGCTGCGCTGGGGCGTCGTCCCCACCGGG
>QEUR01000207.1 GCA_003577095.1 Acidobacteriota bacterium | reverse complement strand
GATGACGCGGAAGACCTCGTCGACCACCTTGGGCGCCAGACCCATCGACGGTTCGTCGAGGAGCATGAGTCTGGGCTCGGCCACGAGCGCGCGACCGATCGCCAGCATCTGCTGCTCACCGCCGGAGAGGCTGCCGGCAGGCAGGGCCCGCCGCTCGGCCAGCACGGGGAAGCGGTCGTACACCTCCTCGGTCCGGGCGCCCGAGCTGTGCCAGGCCCCGAGCTGGAGGTTCTCCTCGATCGTCATCGACGCCAGGATCTGCCGGCCCTCGGGGACCTGCACCAGGCCCCGCCCCACGAGCGCGTGCGCGGGCCTCCTGGTCACCTCCTGGCCGTCGAAGACGATACGCCCGCCGGACGGGCGCAGCAGCCCGCTGACGGCGTTGATGATCGAGCTCTTGCCCGCGCCGTTGGCCCCGACCAGGGTGACCAGCCCGCCGCGCGGCACGGTGAAGCTGACCCCGCGCACCGCCCGCACCCGGCCGTAGGAGACCTCCAGGTCCTCCACGACCAGGATGGGCTCGGCACTGCTCGTCCGGTCGCCGGTGGCACCCTGGTTCGCCTTGCTCATCGGACCTCCTCCGTCTCGCGCGCGGGCCCCGCGTCGTCGCCGCCCAGGTAGGCCTCGATGACCGCAGGGTCCTCGATGATCTCCGCCGGCGTGCCGGTGGCGATGACCTCACCGAAGTTGAGCACGACGATCCGGTCGCAGGTCTTCATCACCATGCCGACGTTGTGCTCGATGAGCAGGATCGTCAGGCCCTCCCGGGCCAGCGACCCGATGAGCTCGGACAGGGAGTCGGCCTCGACGTGGTTCATGCCGGCGGCCGGCTCGTCGAGGATGAGGAGCGAGGGACCCGACGCCAGGGCGCGGGCGATCTCCAGCCGACGCTGGTCGCCGTAGGACAGCGAGGAGGCGTCCTCCCCCGCCCGGTCGGCCAGGCCGACCCGGTCCAGGCAGCGGGCGGCGTGCGCGACGACGTCCTGCTCGTCCCGGCGGGCGCCGGGCAGCCACAGCAGCCGGCGCAGGAAGGTCGGGCGGCTCACCACGTGCGCGCCGACGAGGACGTTCTCCAGGGCGGAGAGCCTCGGGAAGAGCTTGGAGTGCTGGAAGGTCCGGCTCACGCCGGCCTGGGCCACCTTGTGCACCGCGGTGCGACCGGGGGTGGTGCCCAGCACCTCGAAGCTGCCCGACGACGGAGGCACGACCCCGCTGATCATGTTGACCAGCGTCGTCTTGCCCGCGCCGTTGGGCCCGATCAGGCCGACCACCTCGCCGGAGGCCACGTCCAGGTCGACGTCGCGCACCGCGTGCACGCCGCCGTAGTCCTTGTTGCCGCCGCGGACGCGCACGACTGCCTCGCCCTCGGCGGTGCGGGGCCGCTCGACCAGCCGTCCACCGCCCTCCGCCCCGGCTCCGTCCTTCGGGACCCGCACGCGGACCCGCGGGATGAGCGAGCCCAGGCCGCCGGGCAGGAAGACGATCACGAGCAGGAGCAGCAGGCTGGCCACGAACGGACGGACCCAGCCCGCCTCCACGCCGAGCGCCCGCTGGACCTCCGGGACGGCCGTGAGGAAGCCGGAGCCCAGCAGGGGGCCGAGCCAGGTCGTCGACCCGCCGACGACCGCCATGACGAGCCCGTCGATGGCGGTGCCGAAGGCGAAGTCCTCGGGGGCCAGCAGCCGGACGTAGAACGCCCAGAGCACGCCGTAGAGCCCCGCGACGGCGCCCGCGGTGACGAAGGCCGACAGCCGGTGCCGACCGACGTCGATGCCCATCGCGCGGGCCGCCAGCTCGTCCTCCCGGATCGCGGCCAGCGCCCGGCCGTAGCTGCTCGGTCCCTGCCGCCAGAACCAGTAGGCGACCAGCGCCAGGCACACCCAGGCGATCGCCGGGGTGACGATCTTGGGCACGGACATGCCGTTGGCGCCGCCGGTCCACTCCGCGTTGATGAGCAGGATCCGCACCGCCTCGGCGAAACCGAGCGTGGCGATCGCCAGGAAGACGCCGCGCAGGTGCATGGTCGGCAGGCCGAGGACGACCGCGGCCAGCGCGCCGACCACCATGCCCACGACGATCGCCAGCAGCAGGGTGGGCAGCTCGCCGGCGTCCCGCGGCTCCGGCGCGAGCGCGGCGGCGGTGAAGCCGCCGACCGCGGCGAACCCGGCCTGGCCCAGGCTCAGCTGGCCGGCGACGAGGACCGCGTAGAAGGAGAACGCGAAGATCGCGTTGAGGGCGATGAAGACGACGAGCGACTCGGTCATCACACCTCCCGGACCCGGCGGCTGCCGAAGAGCCCCTGCGGGCGGACCACGAGCAGCAGGAACAGCAGCCCGAAGGCGACCAGGTCGCGCCAGCTGGAGCCGATGTACTGCACCGCGAACACCTCGGCCAGCCCGAGGACCAGCCCGCCGACGAGGGCGCCGGGGAGCGACCCCATACCTCCGACGATGATGACGGCCAGCCCCTTGAGCTCGATCGCCGAGCCCATGCCCAGCTGCGCGGAGTTGACGTTCATCGCGAAGAGGGCGCCCGCCACCGCGCCGAGGGCCGAGGACAGCGCGAAGGTCGTCGCGGTGACCCGGTCGACGTTGATCCCCAGGACGGTGGCGGCCCGAGGGTTCTCGGCGACCGCGCGCATGGCGCGGCCGAGGCGGGTGCGCGCCACCAACCAGGTGAGGCCGGCCATGAGCACGACCGAGATGACCAGCAGGGCGGCCTGCAGGACCGTCACGCGTGCGCCGAGCACCTCGAAGGTCTGGGTCGGGAAGGCCTCGATGGGGAAGCGCCGGGTGTCCGGGCCGTAGCGCCACAGCAGCAGGGCGATGACCATCCCGCCCAGGCCGATCGAGGAGATCAGGCCCGCGAAGTGCGCGTCCGGTCTGCCCTTGAGCGGCCGGAAGGCGACCCGCTCGATGATCAGCCCGAGGACCGCACCGACCAGGGCCACCAGCGGCAGTGCCACCCAGATGGACAGACCGCCCACCGCGACCAGCTCGATCCCGACGAACGCGGCGGCCGCGAAGACCGCCGGGTGCGCCAGGTTGAGCCGGTCGAGGATCCCGAAGACCAGGGTGAACCCGATCGCGAACAACGCGTAGAGGGATCCCAGGAAGAGCCCGTTGAGGAGCTGCTGCATCGCGGGCTCAGTTCAGCGGCTTGAAGGAGCCGTCCTCGACGATCTGGACGACCGCCTGGTGCTCGGCGTCACGGTCGGCGTTGATCGAGAAGGTGCCCAGCACGGTGTCCAGGTCCTTGATCGTGGTCAGCCCGTCGCGGATGTCGTCCGGCTCGCCGGAGCAGTTGGCGCGCACGGCGGCGTCGACGACGAACATGCCCGTGTAGGCCTGCGCGGCGAACTGGTCGGGCTGCCCGTCGTACTTCTCCTCGAAGTCGGCCAGGAAGGCCTTGTTGAGGTCGCCCTCGGAGGCGGAGTTCCACGCCGCGCCCACGACGACGCCCTCGGCGGCCTCGCCGGAGTCGCTCATCAGCTTGGGGTTGTTGAACCCGTTGCCGCCGATGATCGGCACGTCGATGCCGAGCTCGCGCGCCTGGGTGACCAGCGGGATCGCGGCCTCGATCAGGCCCGAGACCACGACCGCGTCGGGGTCCTGGCCCTTGGCCTCGGTGAGCAGCGCGCGGAAGTCGGTGTCGGCCTTGGAGAAGGTCAGGGTGTCGAGGATCTCCACGCCCTGGTCCTGCAGCGCCTGGTCGAAGACCTTGTAGCCGGACTCGGTGAAGGCGTCGTCGTTGGAGTACATGACCACGACCTTCTCCAGGCCGAAGTGCTCCTTGGCGACCTCGACGGTCTGCGGGATGACCTGGGCCTCGGTGAGCGAGTCGCGGAAGATGTAGTCGCCCTGCGCGGTGATGCCGTCGGCGGTGTTCGAGATGGCCAGGACGGGCACGCCGGCCTCCTGGGCGATCGGCTGCGCCTGGAACGCGGTGTTGGACAGGGTGGGGCCGATGATGACGCTGCGGTCCTTGGTCAGGTCCTCGAAGACGGTGATGCCCTGCTTGGGGTCGGTCGCGTCGTCCTCGATCTTCAGGTCGTAGGTCACGCCCTCGTTCTCGGCCAGCTTCTCGGCGGCCAGCTCCAGGCCCTTCCTCTGCGACTCGCCGTAGGACGCGGCGGCGCCGGTGAGCGAGACGACCGCGCCCACGGGGACCGGGGAGTCGATGGTGCAGGAGTCGCCGGAGCCGGAGCCGACCAGCTCGCCGCCGTCGCCGCCGGAGTCCCCGCCGCCGTCGCCGCCGCCGCAGGCGGTCAGGACGAGGGCCAGCGCTCCGGTGCCGGCGAGCATCTTCAGGGTGGTGTTCATGGTCTCCTCCGAATGGGGTTGGGGCGGGGGGCGGTTCAGGTGAGGGGGTCGGCGTCCAGGACGTCTCGGGTATGCGGTGCACGTGGCACGTGGTCCGGGGTCAGCTCGGCGAGGGAGGCGGTGCCCAGCAGCCGCATCGTGCGGTGCACCTGGGAGACCAGGATCTCCAGGGCCCGGGACACGCCGGCCTCGCCGCCGGCCATCAGGCCGTAGAGGTAGGCGCGGCCCACCATGACGGCGTCGGCCCCGCGAGCCCGGGCGGCCACGACGTCGCCGCCGTTGAGCACGCCGCCGTCGATGAGGAGGGGGACGTCGGGCCCGACCGCCGCTCGCACCTCGGGCAGCAGGTCCAGCGGCGCGACCGCCCGGTCCAGCTGCCGTCCGCCGTGGTTGGAGATCACCAGGCCGTCGACGCCCAGCGCCACGAAGTCGGCCGCGTCCTGCGGGTGCTGCACCCCCTTGACGACGATGCGTCCGGGCCACTGCTCGCGCAGCCAGGCCACGTCCTCGTGCGTGATGCCGGGGTCGAACATCCGGTCCACGAGCTCGGCGACGGTGCCGCCGCTGCTGCGCAGCGAGGCGAACTCGATCGGCTCGCTGGTCAGCAGGTCGGCCCACCACCGCGGGTGCAGGGCCATGTCGCCGAGGGTCCGGGCCGTCAGGGCCGGCGGCACGGTCAGGCCGTTGCGCACGTCGCGCAGGCGCTGGCCCGCCACCGCGGTGTCGACGGTGAGGACCAGGGTGCCGAAGCCGGAGGCGGCCGCGCGCCGCACCAGCTCGGCGGAGGCCTCCCGGTCCTGCCACAGGTAGAGCTGGAACCAGCGCTGGACGTCCGGGACGTCGGCGGCGAGGTCCTCGACCGAGACGGTGCCCATGGTCGACAGCGTGTAGGGCACGCCGGCGGCGGCCGCGGCGCGGGCGACCGCCCACTCGCCCTGGGTGTGCATCATCCGCGTGAAGCCGGTCGGGGCCAGCACGAGCGGCACCGGGCTGGTGACGCCGAGCAGCTCGACCCGGGAGTCCACCCGGCGCACGTCGCGCATCACGCGCGGGCGGAACTGGACGTCGGCGAACGCGCGGCGCGACCGGGCCAGCGACAGCTCGCCCTCCGCCGCGCCGTCGACGTAGTCGAAGACCGAGCGCGGAGCACGCCGGCGCGCGACCTCGCGCAGGTCCTCGATCGTCGCGGCGCGGCGCAGCGCGGCCTGCGTGCGGCGCAGCGTGGGCGGCTCGAGCCGGACCAGGGGACGCAGCTCCGACCAGCTCGGGACCCGGCGACGCAGTGGTGCCACGACGACGAACCTCCTCCGGTCAGAATGGATATTTATGCGCAGTCACGGATGCGCACCCAGGGCACCCTACCTCCCCTACCGCCCGACGACGACGGGGTGGCCAGGATGGTGACCGAACTGTGATGAAGTGGCCCCCATGGCAGACACCTCCCGCCCCGGCACGCACCCGCAGGACCCCCACCGCTGGCTCGAGGAGATC
>QEUR01000206.1 GCA_003577095.1 Acidobacteriota bacterium | reverse complement strand
ACCGGTTCGCGCCGCGCTCGGTGTGGGCCGGGGTCGGGCAGGACGTGCGCCCCGACCTGCGGCTGGTGCCCGGTACCACCCACAGCTACGCCTCCACCGACGTGCTGGAGGCCGCCAAGGCGAAGGAGGCCGGGCGATGAGCGAGCGCACCGGACCCGTCATCGAGCTGCGCGACGTCCACGTGGTGCACAAGGCCCGCACCGGCAGCCTGTTCCGGCCCGACAGGGTGCACGCGGTGGCCGGCGTCGACTTCGAGGTCGCCCGCGGGGAGACGGTCGGCATCGTCGGCGAGTCCGGCTCGGGCAAGTCCACCCTGGCCCGGGTCATGGTCGGCCTGCAGCGGCCGACCAGCGGCGAGGTCCTCTTCCGCGGCCGTCCGCTGCGCGGCGGCGCCCGCGCGCGGCGCGAGCTGGGGCGCGCGGTGTCGGTCGTCTTCCAGGATCCCGCGACCGCGCTCAACCCCAGGATGGTGGTGCGCGAGCAGCTTCTCGACCCCCTCCGGGTCCACGGCATCGGCGACGACCGCTCCCGGCAGGCGCGGGTCCGCGAGCTCATCCAGCTCGTCGGCCTGCCGCTCTCGGCCCTGGACGTGCTGCCCCGGCAGATCTCCGGGGGGCAGCGCCAGCGGGTCGCGATCGCCCGCGCCCTCACCCTCGAGCCCGACGTCGTCGTCGCCGACGAGCCCACCTCCGCGCTCGACGTCTCGGTCCGGGCGCAGGTGCTCAACCTGCTCACCGACCTCAAGGACGAGCTCGGTCTCGGGCTGGTCTTCATCAGCCACGACATCAACACCGTGCGCTACGTCTCCGACCGGGTGGCGGTGATGAACGGCGGCAAGGTCGTGGAGACCGGCCCCGTCGAGCAGGTGCTGCGCACCCCCTCCGACCCCTACACCCAGACCCTGCTCGCCGCGACGCCGTCGCTGCTGTGAGCACCTCCTCCGAAAGGACCCCGATGGCCACGCTGACCGGCGTCGTCCCCCCCGTGCTGACCCCGTTCACCGCCGACGGCGAGATCGACCTGCCCTCCCTCGAGCGGCTCGTCACCCGCATGCTCGAGGCCGGTGTGGACGGGCTCTTCGCCCTCGGCTCCAGCAGCGAGACGGCCTACCTCGACGACGCGCGCCGGGCCCGGGTGCTCGAGGCGGTCGCGGGGATCGCCTCGGGACAGGTGCCGGTGCTGGCCGGCGTCATCGAGACCCAGCTGGACCGGGTCCTCACCCACGTCCGCGTCGCCGAGCGCGTCGGCGCCGCCGGGGTCGTGGCCACCGCGCCGTTCTACTCGATCACCGGTCCCGCCGAGGTCGAGGCGCACTTCCGCGGGATCGCCGCCGCGACCGACCTGCCGGTGTGGGCCTACGACATCCCGGTGTGCACCCACTACAAGCTCGGCCCCGACCTGCTCGTCCGGCTCGGCTCCGAGGGCGTCCTGGCCGGCGTCAAGGACTCCTCCGGCGACGACGTCTCCTTCCGCCGCCTGGCCATGCAGAACCGCGCCGCCGGCGAGCCTCTCACCCTGCTCACCGGGCACGAGGTCGTCGTCGACGGCGCCTACCTCGCCGGCGCCCACGGCTCGGTGCCCGGCCTGGGCAACGTCGACCCGGGCGGCTACGTGCGGATGGACCGCGCCGCCAGGGCCGGCGACTGGGAGGCCGTGCGGGTCGAGCAGGACCGACTCGCGGCGCTCTTCGAGATCGTCTTCGTCCCCCGCGACAAGGTCGGGCCCGCCGCCGGCATCGGCGCCTTCAAGACGGCGCTGCGCCACCTGGGCGTCATCGGCACCAACGTCATGGCGCCGCCGATGGTGCCCCTCGGCGAGGAGCACGCGCGGCAGGTCGCCGCCATCTGCGAGGCCGCCGGGCTCGCTCCTCTCGCCCGTGCCTAGGGCGCTCGCGGTCGACGTCGGCGGCAGCAAGCTGGCTGCCGCCGTGGTCGAGCTCCCCGGAGCGGGTGGCGTGCCGGTGCTGACCCACCGGCGCACCGTGCCGACCCCCGCCGACGAGGGCGGCCCCGCGGTCCTCGCGGCGGCCACGGCACTCGCCCGCCAGGTGCTCGCCGACGCGGCGCAGGACCCGCCGGGTGCCCGGGTGGAGGCGGTCGGCGTCGCCAGCGCGGGCACCGTGCGTCCCGCCGACGGTGCGATCACCCACGCCACCGGGACGCTGCCCGGCTGGGCCGGCACCCCGCTGGGCGACCACCTGCGCCGGGAGCTCGGCCTGCCGGTCCTTGTCCTCAACGACGTCCACGCGCACGGCGTGGGGGAGGCGCTGGACGGCGCGGGCAGGGGCCACCGCTCCGTCCTCGTCGTCGCGGTCGGCACCGGCGTCGGCGGTGCCCTCGTCGTCGACGGCGAGCCCGCGGTCGGCGCGCACGGGGTCGCCGGGCACGTGGGCCACCTGCCCGTCCCCGAGGCGGCGGGCGTGCCGTGCACCTGCGGCCGCGAGGGGCACCTGGAGGGCTTCGCCTCCGGGCACGGTCTGCGGACCGCCTTCCGGGACCGCACCGGCCGGGACCTGCCCGCCCGCGAGGTGGCCGCGCTCGCGGCCGCGGGGGACGGGACGGCCCGGACGCTCCTGGCCGAGGCCGGCCGCGCCACCGGCCGCACCGTAGGGGCCCTGCTCAACGTCCTCGACCCCGACGTGGTCGTGGTCGGCGGCGGGCTGGCCGCCGCCCCGGAGCCCTGGCCCTCGGAGCTGCGCGAGGGTGTGGCGCTCGAGGCGATGGACCCCGTCGCCGCCACCCCGGTGCTGCTCTCCGGCGCCGGCGCCGACGCGGCCCTGACCGGCGCGGCGCGCGTCGCCCTGGCGAGGGCGCACGACATACCCTGATCCCGACCCGCACGAGGAGCCCGGATGCCCCTGACCCACGAGGACCTGCTGGCCAGGACGGCCGGCCGGCTCGTCGTCTCCTGCCAGGCCTACCCCGGCGAGCCGATGCGCACGCCGGACACGACGGCCCGGGTGGCGCAGGCGGTCGTCGAGGGAGGCGCGGCGGCCGTGCGCGTCCAGGGGCTGGACGACGTGCGCGCCACCGTGGCGGCCGTCGAGGTGCCGGTGATCGGGCTGTGGAAGGACGGCGACGAGGGGGTCTACATCACCCCGACGCTGCGGCACGCCCGGGCGGTGGCCGAGGCCGGCGCGCACGTGGTCGCGGTCGACGCCACGCTGCGGGAGCGGCCGGACGGCAGCAGCGTCGCCGACCTGGTGCGGGTGCTGCACGAGGAGTGCGGCGTGCTCGTCATGGCCGACTGCGACGACCTGGCCTCGGCCGTGGCCGCGGCAGAGGCGGGGGCCGACGTGGTCGGCACCACGCTGGCCGGCTACACGGACGCGCGGGCGCGCACCGACGGACCCGACCTGGCGCTGCTGCGCGAGGTGGTGCGCGAGCTGCCCGGGCACGCGGTCTTCGCCGAGGGTCGCATCCACACGCACGAGCAGGCGCGGGCCGCGCTGCAGGCGGGGGCGCACGCGGTGTGCGTCGGGACCGCCATCACCCACCCCACCTCGCTGACCAGGTGGTTCGTCGACGCGATCGGAGAGTAGATAGATGGAGGTCGTCATCCTCGACGACGCGGAGCGGGTCGGCCCCGTGGGCGCCGACGCCGTCGCCCAGCACGTGCGCCGCAACCCCGAGGCGGTGCTCGGCCTGGCCACGGGTTCCAGCCCGCTGCGCGTCTACCAGGAGCTGGCGGCGCGGGTGCGCCGAGGCGAGCTGAGCCTGGCGCGCTGCCGGGCGTTCCTGCTGGACGAGTACGTCGGCCTGCCCGCCGACCACCCGGAGAGCTACCACGCGGTCATCCGGCGCGAGCTGGTCGACCGCCTCGACCTCGACGACTCGCGCGTGCTCGGCCCCGCCGGCCTGGCCGAGGACCTGGCCGCCGCCTGCGCCGACTACGAGCTGGCGATCGCGGAGGCCGGCGGGATCGACGTCCAGCTGCTGGGGATCGGCACCGACGGCCACATCGCCTTCAACGAGCCGGGGTCGTCGCTCGCCTCGCGCACCCGGATCAAGACCCTGACCGCACAGACGCGCCGCGACAACGCCCGCTTCTTCGGGGGCGACCCGGAGGCGGTGCCCCACCACTGCCTGACCCAGGGCGTCGGGACGATCCTGCAGGCGGGCCACCTGGTAATGGTGGCGCTCGGGCAGGCCAAGGCCGAGGCCGTCCACCACATGGTCGAGGGCGCGGTGAGCGCGATGTGGCCGGCGAGCGCGCTCCAGATGCACCCGCACGTCACCGTCATCCTGGACCCGGCGGCGGCCTCCCGGCTGCAGCTGGCCGACTACTACCGCGAGGCGTGGGCGGCCAAGCCCGACTGGCAGGAGTTCTAGGTGCCCCTGCTGGTGCGCGGCGACCGGGTCCTCACCCTGGACCGGGAGCTGGCCGACGGCTGGGTGGTCGTGCAGGACGACCGCGTCGCCGAGGTGGGCACCGGCAGGGCGCCGGCCGGCGCGGCCGAGGGGCCCCGGTTCGCGGTGCTCGCGCCCGGCTTCGTCGACATCCACAACCACGGGGGAGGGGGCGCCGCCTTCGGCGACGGGCCGGAGGCGGCGAAGGTCGCGCGCGAGGCGCACCTGCGGCGTGGGACGACGACCGTGGTGGCCAGCCTGGTCACCGAGTCGGTGGAGGTGCTCCTGGAGCAGGTCCGGTCGCTGCGGCCCCTCGTCGGGGCGGGGGAGCTCGGCGGCATCCACCTCGAGGGCCCCTGGCTGTCGGAACGCTGGTGCGGCGCGCACCCGCCCGCCCTGCTCACCGACCCCGACCCCGCCGACGTGGCCGCCCTGGCCGACGCGGCCGGCGACGCGCTCGTGATGGTGACCCTGGCGCCGGAGCGGGACGGCGCGCTCGAGGCCACGCGGCTGCTCGTCGGACGGGGGGTCAAGGTGGCCGTCGGGCACACCGACGCGACCTACGAGCGGACGCGCGCGGCCGTGGACGCCGGCGCGACGGTCGCCACCCACCTCTACAACGCGGCCCGGCCGCTGCACCACCGCGAGCCGGGGCCGACGCTCGCGCTGCTCACCGACGAGCGCGTCTGGGTCGAGTCGATCGTCGACGGCCTGCACCAGCACGACGCGGTCGTGCGCGACACCGCCCGCCGCGCGGGGCGCCGGTGGGTCCTGGTCTCGGATGCCATGGCCGCGGCGCTCGCCGACGACGGCCGGTACCTGCTGGGGCGGCTGGAGGTGCAGGTCCTCGACGGTGAGGCCCGGCTGGTCGGGGAGGACGGCCGGCCAGGGGCCATCGCCGGCAGCACGCTGAGCCTCGACCGGGCCGTGCGCACGGCGGTGGCCGCCGGGGTGCCGCTGGTCGAGGCGGTGCACGCGGCGACGGCGGCTCCGGCTGCGGCGATGGGCTGGTCCGACCGGGGCCGGGTCGAGCCCGGCCTGCGCGCCGACCTGGTGGGGCTCGACGACGGGCTGCAGGTCGCGGGCGTGATGCGGGCAGGTGCCTGGCTCGAGCCGTGACCCGGCCCGTCCGGGCACCACCACAAGGATGGGAGACTGTCCGCCATGCCGCAGCGCCTCCTGGACCAGATCCTCGCCGACCCCTCCGGGCAGTCGTGGGCGATCCTGTGGCGCGAGGACGAGGGCGAGGCCGAGCTGCTGCTGGGCGAGGTGGTGGACCTCGACCTCCTCCGCGACCTGCCCCGGCCGGAGCCCGGGCTGCCGGTGCTCGCGCTGGTGCCCTACCGGCAGATCGCCGAGCGCGGCTTCGACGTGCACGACGACGGCACCCCGCTGCGCGTGCTGCGACCGACCGGTCCCGATACCTACCGGCGGGTCGCGGTGGACGACCTCGTGGCCGCGCTGCCCGCCGGCCCGGTCGAGGTGACGGGGGAGCGCTTCAGCGTCACCGACGACGACTACGCGGCCACCGTCGAGCGGGTGGTCGAG
>QEUR01000205.1 GCA_003577095.1 Acidobacteriota bacterium | reverse complement strand
GACCTGGTGCTGCTGGGGCTGCCGGGCTCGGTGGTGCTGCGCCTGGCCGAACGGGCCGGGCTGCGGACCGCGACGGAGGCCTTCGCCGACCGGGCGTACACGCCGGAGGGGCACCTCGTCCCCCGCACCGAGCCGGGCGCCGTCCTGCACGACCCGGAGCAGATCGCCCGGCGCTGCGTGGCGATGGCCCTGGGCGAACCGATCACCGACGTCAACGGCGACCAGCTGCGGGTGCGGGCCGACTCGATCTGCGTGCACGGCGACACCCCCGGGGCCGTCGAGATCGCGCGCGCCGTCCGCGACGCCCTCCGGCGTGCCGGCGCCGACCTGGCACCCTTCGCCCGGGCGGTGTAGGCCGTGCGTGTCCTGCCCAGCGGCACCGAGGGCCTCCTGCTGGAGATGGACTCGGTGCACGAGGTCCTCGGGCGCTACGCCGCGCTGCGCGAGGCCGACCTGCCGGTCGTCGACCTGGTGCCCGCCGGGCGCACCATCCTCGTCGTGGCCGAGCGCGGCGTGAGCCTGACGGACCTGGCCGCGGCGGTCCGCGCCGTGCGGCCGCGCGACCACGTCCGCGACGAGGCGCGCGAGGTGGAGGTGCCGGTCGTCTACGACGGGCAGGACCTGGAGGAGGCCGCCGGGCTGCTCGGGCTGGGCGCCGCCGAGCTGCGCCGCCGCCACCAGGACGAGCGGTGGACGGTGGCGTTCTGCGGCTTCGCGCCGGGCTTCGGCTACCTGACGGGCGAGCGCTACGCCTGGGACGTGCCGCGCCGCGCGACGCCCCGGACCAGGGTGCCGGCCGGGTCGGTCGCGCTGGCCGGGGAGTTCACCGGCGTCTACCCGCGCGAGTCGCCCGGCGGGTGGCAGCTGCTCGGCCGGGCCCTGGTGGAGGCCTTCGACCTGCACCGCGACCCACCCGCCCTGCTCGTCCCCGGCGCGCGGGTCCGCTTCGTGGAGGCGACGGTATGACGTCCCTCACCGTCCTCGACCCCGGTCCCCTGACCACCGTGCAGGACTTCGGGCGGCCCGGGCAGGCCGCGCTGGGGGTGGGCCGCTCCGGCGCCTGCGACCGCGGCGCGCACCGGCTGGCCAACGCGCTCGTCGGCAACCACCCGACCCTGGCCACGCTGGAGGTGACCCTCGGCGGGCTCGAGGTGGACGTCGACGACGACGTGGTGGTGGTGGTGACCTCCGGAGCCCGGTGCCAGATGGTCGTCGAGGGCGCGGACGGGTCGTGGCCGGCGCCCCACCTGGCACCCTTCGCCGTGGCCGCCGGGCAGCGGCTCCGGCTCGGCACGCCCGCCGCCGGGCTGCGGACCTACGTCGCGGTGCGGGGCGGGCTGGACGTCGAGCCGGTGCTGGGGTCGCGGGCGACCGACGTGCTCTCCGGCCTGGGCCCGCCGGTCGTGGCGGCCGGGGCCGTGCTGCCCGTGGGCTCGACCCCGCGTCCCCTGCCCGGCGTGGACGTCGCGCCGGCGCCCGAGCCGACGAACGACCCGCTCGTGGTGCGGGTCGCGCCCGGGCCCCGGCGGGACTGGTTCGGCGACGACGCCTGGGCACTGCTGACCGGGCAGGGGTGGACCGTCGGCAGCGACTCCAACCGCGTCGGCGTGCGCCTGAACGGGGAGCCGCTCCCCCGGCTGCGCGAGGGGGAGCTGGTCAGCGAGGGGATGCTGCGCGGAGCGCTCCAGGTGCCGCCCTCCGGCCTCCCGGTGCTCTTCCTGGCCGACCACCCGGTGACCGGCGGCTACCCGGTCGTGGCCTACGTGTCCGACGCCGACGTCGACCGCTGCGCCCAGCTGCGCCCCGGCCAGCAGCTGCGTTTCCGGTCCTGAGCGAAGGCACGGACGGGGGCTGGGAGAAGGTGACACTGGTTCCGCTCAGGAACCAATGTGTCGGGTGGTTCCGCTCAGGAACCAGCTGACACATTGGTTCCTCCTGGGAACCGGTGTCACCTGCTCGGCGGAGGGGTCCGGGCCGCGGGCGGCGCGGGACCGGGCGGTCTGCGCTCTGGCGGGGTGTCGGTCGCCGGGTGGAGACTGGTCCGCGACGGCCGCACCCGACGAGGCGATGACGTTCTACCAGTCGGTCCTCGGCGGGGACCTGACCATCAGCACATTTGGCGAGGCCGGCTACACCGAGGGGGTGACGGACGTCGACCAGGTCATGCACGCCATGCTGGTGACCCCCGACGGACTCACCCTGATGGCCGCGGACACCCCGGAGGGCATGCCCTACAACCCCGGCGACAACATCAGCATCTCCCTCAGCGGTCCGGCCGACGAGGAAGCCGGTCTCCGCGGCGTCTTCGAGCGCCTCAGCGAGGGGGCCACGCCCGGCGTCCCCCTGGAGAAGGCGCCATGGGGCGACCACTTCGGCATGCTGACCGACCGGTTCGGCATCGGCTGGATGGTCAACATCGCGGGCGAGGCCGCCTGACCGGTGACCAGGCCGGGTGCCCGCACCGGCGCGCGGCGGGCCCTGGACCCCTGCGGTAGCGTCGCAGCATGGGACGCATGATCACGCTCGTGGGCGCCCTGCTTGTCGCCGCGGGGATCGCCGTGCACCTCGTCCTCGTCGTGCCACCCTCGACCGCGCCCGTCACGCCGATGGACCGGGGCCTCAACTGGCTGCTCGGCCTCCTGCCCATGCTCGCGTCCGTCGTGCTGATGACCGGTGCCGTGCTGCTGGCGCTCGCCGTGCTCGTCGCCGTCACCGGCCGGTCCCCGGTCGACGGGCGGCCGACCGCGCTGCTCGCCCTGGGGGCCGGAGCCTGGGCGCTTCACGTCCTCGTCGAGAGCGTGCTGGTGCCGAGCACGCTCTCGGGAGCCATGGCGGGCGGGGCCATGCGCGCCGGCCTTGCCCTGATGCTCGTCTCCTTCGCGCTCCAGACCGGCGCGGCGACGCTGCTGGCGCTCTGGACCGCCGGCGTACTCTCCCCGGAGCGGCGCCCGGACGGCGGTCCGGGCGGGGCGGACCTCCTCCGCGCCGAGGACGAGCTACGGGCCTGACCGACCTCTGGGACGGGCGCCCGTGAGCGCGGTCGTCGCGGTCTCCGCCTGGGTGCTCGTCGTGGCGTGCGCCGCGACCGCCCTGCGCGCGGCCCGCCCCGAGGGCCTCGACGGGCCGCCCCGTCCTGGCCCGGCGACGGTCGCGCTGTGGCTGCTGGTCGCGGTCCCTACGGTCCTGCAGGTGTTCCTGCCTGGGCTGCTCACCGCCCTCCGGCGTGACTGGCCGCTGGTCCTCGACGGGCAGGCGTGGCGCCTGGTCACCTCGCTCGTCGTCCAGGACGGTGGCCTGGCCGGCACGGCGTTCAACCTCTTCGCGCTGGTCGTGGTCGCGCTGGCCGCCCAGGAGTACTGGTCGTCCACCCGGACCTGGGTGACCTTCTGGCTGGGCGGGGTCGCCGCCAACCTCGTCGTCGGACCCGTCCTGGAGCCGGTCGGGGCGGGCAACTCGATGGCGACCCTCGTGCTCGGCTGCGCGCTGGTCGCCGACGCCCTGCTCAGCCGGGCGCGCCGGCACGCGGTCCCGGCCGCGGCCGTCGTGCTGGCCTGCGTCGTCGTGATGGCGGTCGGGCGGGACTACCACGCCCTGGCCTGCCTGCTCGGCCTGGCCGCTGGAGCCCTGCCGCCGCACGGACCGAGGGCGGCCGGCCGCGAGGTCGCCCGACGCGGGGTCAGCCAGCGACGAACTCGTCGGCGCGGCTCTTCGGACGACCGATGATCGCCCGGTCCCCGCGCACGAGGACGGGCCGCTGCATCAGCCGCGGGTGCTCCGCGAGCAGGTCAGCGACCTGCTCGGGCGTGGTGTAGTCCGTCGCGGACAGGCCCAGCTCGGCGAAATGGGCGTCCTTGCGGACCAGGTCGGCGGGCGGGTCCTCGAGCTTGCCCAGGAGCTCCAGCAGCTGCTCGCGGTCCAGCGGGGTCCGCAGGTACTGGACGACGTCCGCCTCGCCACCTGTCACGGCGACGGCGCCGACGGCGTGCCGGGACGTGGAGCAGCGCGGGTTGTGGTAGATCGTCAGCTCGGGCATGCCGCGGACCCTACCCCGGCAGGGCAGGTGCGGCCCGCGGCCTACGATCGCCTGGTGACCTCCAAGCGCTGGCCGACCGCCGTCTACGGCTCCGGGCGGGAGCCCGACCCGCGCTTCTCGCTCGCCAACGAGCGCACCTTCCTGGCGTGGATCCGGACCGGCCTGGCGCTGATCGCCGTCGCGGTCGCGGTCGACGCGCTGTCCCTGGGGATCGGCCCGCGCGCCCAGTCGCTGCTGGCCGGCGTGCTCGCGCTGACCGGGCTGGTGGCGTCCGTGCACGCGTGGCGCGGCTGGGTCCGCACCGAGACCGCCATGCGCGAGGACCGTCCGCTGCCCGGCAACGCCGCCGGGATCCTCGTGGTCGCCGGGGTCGCCCTGGCCGGCGTCGTGCTGGTGGTGGCGAGCGTCCTGCGCGGCCTGTCGTGACCAGGGAGGTCCCGGCCCGCGACACGGGCCTGCAGCAGGAGCGCACCGCCCTCGCGTGGCGGCGGACCGGCCTGGCGCTGGCGGTCGGCGCGCTGCTGCTGACCCGGCTGACGCTGGACACCCTCGGCACCGCCGTCGTCGTCCCCGCCGCGATCGGGCTCGTCCTCGCGGGCTGGGTCATCAGCGTCACCCTGCGCGGCCGCCGCTACGCCGCCGCGCACCCCGACGAGCCGAGCTTCGACCGCATCCTGTGGGACGGCCGCGTCCCCGCGGTGGTCACCCTCGTCACCGCCTCGCTCGCCGTCGGCGAGCTGCTGAACGCGGTGGTGCAGCTGCTGCGGGCGTGACCTCATACCCCTGCCCTCAGCCCCGGATCATGAGACTCACGGTGACCACGTCGCCCAGCGCGATGCCCTCGGCGGCGCGCACGGCGTCCTTGAGCGGCACCCAGAACGCCCCCTGACGCGGCCACAGCGAGGTGGTGAACTCCGTGGCCCCGACGCGGCCGGTGACCGGGATCATCCCCCAGCCGTAGGTCACCTCGCGCATCACCTCCTGCAGCCACTCCGACTCCTCCGGAGGCGTGACCAGGAAGTGGAAGGGGGCCGGGCCGCGCCACGCCACGACCTCGCCCTCGAACTCGAGGTCAGCCACCGGTGCGCGCCTCCAGCACCGCCAGGTCGCGCTCGGCGAAGAGCCGGTGCTCCCACTCCTCGTTGACGACGATGCCGAGCACCTGGCGCACCGGGTAGGCGCGGGCCGGCGGCCAGCCCGGCCCCTCGACCGGCTCGGTGCTCCCCGAGAGCCGCTCGTCGTCGAGGTCACGGAGCACGTCGGCCACCTGGTCGCGCCGGTCCCGGCGCACGGCGAGGATCTCGTCGAGGGTCGGCCTGGCGTCGCGGTCGTACGGGAGATCGGGGTTGGACTGCTCCTCCTCGAAGGGGATCCCGAGCGGGTGGTATGCCGCCGCGTCGCCGAGGAGCACCCGCCCGACCCACGCGTCGGTCGCCATCACGAGGTGGCGCAGCGTCTCGACGAAGGACCACTCCCCCTCGACGCTCTCGTGCACGGCACCGGGCGAGCGCTCCTCGAGGGCACGGGCCCTGGCGACGGTGCCGTCCCACAGCTCCCCGAGGCGGTTCCACGCGGCACGGAAGCCGTCGGCGTCGGCGGGCCGCATCAGCGCGCGGTCCGGGTGGCGACGGTCCAGCTCGGCCTCGACCAGCGGCGCCACCTCGACGCCGTTGACCACGAGGCCGCCGATGTCGCCGTCGATCACGGCGTCCTGCAGGACCACCCCGGTCAGCCTGGCCCCGGGCAGGTAGACGTTGTGCATCCGGGCTCCGGACATGTCCACCAGCCGGAAGCTCGCCCCCGGCATGCGCACGTCCTGGAACCGCGCCCCGTCCATCCGCAGCCCCTCGAACCGGTTCTCCTCGGTCATGCAAGCAGACGCTAGCGCCGCCGGCGGACAGGTGCTGTCCGTGAAGGGGCGCGGCGTCGTCACCCCGGCCGGTCCTCGATCTGCTCGCCCGCGAGCGCCCGGGCCGCCAGACGCTCCTCGGTCGCCGCCTCCCAGACCTCCCTGGCCGCTCCGACGTTGAGCACCACGATGAGCGCACCCAGCACGATGTCGGGCCAGCCGCTGCGCGTCCACAGCGTCACCACGCCCATCGCGATGATCGCCAGGTTGACGAGCACGTCGTTGCGGGCGGAGAGGAAGGCGGCGCGCGACAGGGACCCGCCGTGGTGCCGCACGCCGGAGACCAGCCAGGCAGCGACGCCGTTGACCATCGCTGCGCCACCAGCGGTGGCGACCAGCGCGAGGACGTCCGGAGGCACCGGGTCGCCGGCCTTCCGGAAGACGGCCCAGGCCGCGGCGAGCGCCGGCACCAGGACGAGCAGGGCCATCACCCTGCCCGCCAGCGCGCGACGCGCCAGCGGCCAGCCGAGCGCCAGGAAGATCAGCAGGTGGATCGAGGTGTCCTCGAGGAAGTCGACGCTGTCCGCCAGCAGCGACACCGACCCGATGGCCAGCGCCACCGCCACCTCGACCCAGAAGTAGCCGAGGTTGAGCGCGGCGACGGTCAGGACGGTGCGCCGCAGCCGGCCCGGCTCGACCAGCGCGTGGGGCGCGGCGTCTCGCTCCTCGGGCACGGCTGCCACTGTGTCAGACATCCGCGTCAGGCGTCCCCGGGGCTCCGACCCTGTCGGTGCCTGACGCACGTGCCTGACGTCCGTCACCTCCACGTGCCTTCGGTGGGACAACCCCCGTGTGGGAGGCTGGAACCCACGGCAGACTAGGTCCGTCCGACCCGCGCCCGGGTCCACAGGGGGACCCCCGGCCGCCGCCGAACAACGAGGAGTGCCACGATGACCGACCAGCCGCTCGCCGCGCCCCAGCCGATGCCGGAGCCGGAGCCGCTCACCCTGACCGCGCCGGCCCCCTCGGAGCCGGTGACCGAGACCGCCGCGCCGAAGATGGCGCCGCAGGTCGACCCGCAGGCGATCCCGGCGCTGGACAAGAAGGTCGACGACTTCCTCCAGGGCCTGACGCAGAGCGAGACGCGCTCCCCCGAGTTCGCCAAGCGCGCCGCCGACGTGCGCACGATGGGCGACGCCGAGATCCGCAGCGCCGCCGAGACCTCCAACCGCCTGCTCAAGTCGCCGGTCCGCGCGCTCCAGGAGGGCGGGATCTCCAAGGAGTCCAAGGTCGGCCGCACCCTCATGGAGCTGCGGCGCACCGTCGAGGACCTGGACCCGGCCGAGGCCAGGGGCACCAAGAAGATCCTCGGGATGATCCCGTTCGGCGACCGGCTGCGCGACTACTTCCGCAAGTACGAGTCCGCCGAGAAGCACCTGGACGGCATCCTGCACGCGCTGCGCAGCGGCCAGGACGAGCTGTCCAAAGACAACGCCGCCCTCAACATGGAGAAGCAGCAGCTGTGGGACTCCATGGGCCGGCTCAACCAGTACGTCTACATCGCCGAGCAGCTGGACGCCAAGGTCTCCGCGCACGTCGCCGAGCTGGAGACGAGCGACCCGGAGAAGGCCAAGGCGATGCGCGAGGACGTGCTGTTCTACGTCCGCCAGAAGCACCAGGACCTGCTCACCCAGCTGGCGGTGTCGATCCAGAACTACCTGGCCATCGACATCATCATGAAGAACAACATCGAGCTCATCAAGGGCGTCGACCGCGCCTCGACCACCACGGTCAGCGCGCTGCGCACCGCGGTCCTGGTCGCCCAGGCGCTGAACAACCAGAAGCTGGTCCTGGACCAGATCACCGCGCTCAACGTCACCACCTCGGACATGATCCAGCGCACCTCGGAGATGCTGCGCGACAACTCGGTGGCGATCCAGGAGCAGGCCGCCTCCTCCACCCTCGGCCTGGAGCAGCTGCAGGCGGCCTTCGCCAACATCTACGAGACGATGGACGCGATCGACGCCTTCCGCGGCCAGGCCCTGGACTCGATGGCGCAGACCATCGGCGTCCTCGAGGGCGAGGTCGAGAAGTCCCGCAGCTAC
>QEUR01000204.1 GCA_003577095.1 Acidobacteriota bacterium | reverse complement strand
ACCCGGTCCTCATCTGCAAGGGGCAGGAGCCGGGCGCGGCGCTCGACACCGACGAGGCGCTGAAGACGAAGGTGCTGCCGCTGGCCACCTTCGTCACGCCCAACCACTTCGAGACGATGTCGCTGTCCGGCATCGGCGAGATCGAGACCGTGCCGCAGCTGGTCGAGGCGGCCCGGCGGATCCACGAGCGCTCCGGCGCGGTCGTCCTCGCCAAGGGCGGGGTGCACCTGCCCGGCGACGAGGCGGTGGACGTCTACGTCGACGACGAGCGCACCGAGATCCTCGCCGCCCCCAAGCTCGGTGACGGTGCCCAGGTCGCCGGGGCCGGCTGCACGCTGGCCGCCGCCGTCGCGGCCCGGCTGGCGCTCGGCGACAGCCCGCTGGAGGCGGCCCGGGCCGCCAAGGAGTTCGTCACCAGCGGCATCCGGGCGCGGCTGACGAGCGAGGCGCCCTACGACGTCGTCCGCCAGGGCGCCTGAGCGTGTCCCTCTCCCCGCGCGGCGCGACCGCGGTCGTCACCGGCAACCCGGGCAAGGGCTGGGCGATCCTGCTCGTCGGCGGCGTGCTGGCCTGGATCTCGGGCCAGTCCTGGTCCGTGGGGAGGGGCTTCGGGGAGCCCTTCCAGATGGTGATGGCCTACGGCACGCTCGTCGCGGTGGCGGTCCCGGCCACGCTCGTGGCCGGCAAGACCTCGATCCCGTGGGTGCTGGCCTTCGCGGGGATGATCGGCATGACCGTGCCGTGGTTCTTCGACCTGGCCGTGGAGTTCCAGGGCCAGGGAATCTGGGGCGACGCCGCGCTGATCATGGTGACCAGCTGGCTGGTCAGCTGGGCCACCTGCTGGCTGACCAGGGCGGTCGTCCGCCGCGCCGACCGTCCGCCCCGCTGAGCCGCGCCGAGCCCGCTCAGCGGCTGCGCAGCCACTCCGCGGCGATCGAGACGAACCGCTCGTTGGCCTCGGTCTCGCCGATCGAGACCCGCACCCCGTCCCCGGCGAACGGCCGCACGGTGATCGCCCGCGCCTGGCAGGCCTGGGCGAACGGCACGGCGTCCTCGCCGAGCGGCAGCCACAGGAAGTTGCCCTGCGCCTCCGGCACCTCCCAGCCCTGCTCGCGCAGCGCCGCGACGACGCGCTCGCGCTCGGTGACGAGCTCCTTGACCCGCACCTCCAGCTCGTCCCAGGCGTCCAGGCTGGCGACGGCGGCCCGCTGCGCCAGGTCGGTCACGCCGAACGGGGTGGCCGCCTTGCGCAGGGCGGTGGCGACCTCCTCGTGCGCCACGGCATACCCGACCCGCAGGCCGGCGAGCCCGTAGGCCTTGGAGAAGGTGCGCAGGACCGCCACGTTGGGGTGGTCGCGGTAGATGGCCAGAGCGTCCGGCACCGTCTCGTCCGTCGTGAACTCCAGGTAGGCCTCGTCGATGACCACGAGCACCTCCGGCGGGACCTTGGCCAGGAAGGCCCGCAGCTCGTCCTCGCGCACGGCCGGCCCCGTCGGGTTGTTGGGGGTGCACACGATGACCAGCCGGGTCCGCTCGGTGATCGCGGCGGCCATCGCGTCGAGGTCGTGGCGCGCCTGCGCGTCGACGGGGACCTGCACCGACGTGGCGCCCGAGAGGGCGACGACGATCGGGTAGGCCTCGAAGGAGCGCCACGCGTAGACGACCTCGTCGCCCGGCTCGCAGGTGATGTCGATCAGGTGCCCGAGTACCGCGACGCTGCCGGTGCCGGTCGCGATGTGCGTGGCCGGCACGTCCAGCCGCTCGGCGAGCGCCTCGGTCAGCGTGGTGACGCCCATGTCCGGGTAGCGGTTGACCGTCGCCGCCGCGTCGGTGATGGCCGCGAGCACCGAGGGCAGCGGGGGGTAGGGGTTCTCGTTGGAGGAGATCTTGTATGCCGTCACGCCCTCCACCGGCGTCGGCGGCTTCCCCGGGGTGTAGGCGGGCACCGTCGACAGGACGGGGCGCAGGCGGACGGGGCGGGCGGACGGCTCGGTCATGACGACAGGGTAGTGAAGCCCGCGACGTGCCACGATGGCCCCATGAAGATGATCCTGACCATCATCGCCGACGCGGTCGCCATCTGGGTCGCGGCCTACCTGCTGGACGGCATCGAGATCGGGGGCAGCGGCAGCAGCTTCTACCTGACGCTGCTCGCCGTCGCCGTGATCTTCGGCGTCCTCAACGCGATCGTCAAGCCGATCCTGCAGCTGCTCTCGCTGCCGCTGATCGTGCTCACCCTCGGGCTGTTCCTCTTCATCGTCAACGCGATCATGCTCTCGCTGACCTCGTGGCTGTCGGGCCTGGTCGGGCTCGACTTCCACGTCGACAGCTTCTTCTGGGACTCCGTGCTCGGGGCGATCATCGTCTCGGCCGTCTCCCTCGTCGTGGACATGGTGCTGCCGGACGGGCGGGACTGAGGTGGCGGCCGCCGACCCGGTCCGCCACGAGATCCCCAGCCCCGACGGCGCGCTGCCCGGCCTGCTCTGGCTGCCCGACGCCTCCTCGTCCGAGGCGCCGGTCCCCGGGCTCGTCGTGCTCCAGGAGATCTTCGGGCTCAGCGAGTACGTGCGCTCCCGCTGCGCGGACCTCGCCGAGCTCGGGTATGCCGTGCTCGCCCCGCAGCTCTACGCCCGCCTCGACCCGCCGGTCGAGTCGCTCGAGGACGACACCGACGACCTGCTCGGGACCGCGATGGGCCTGGTGGGCCGGCTGGACTGGGACCTGGCGGTGCGCGACGGGCTCGCCGCCCGCGACGCCCTCGCCGGGCTCCCCGAGGTCCTCGAGGAGCGGGTCGGTCTCGTCGGCTTCTGCTTCGGCGGGGGGCTGGCCTTCAACGTGGCCGCCTCGGCCGCGCAGGCGCAGGTGCCGGCCGCGGCGCTGGTCAGCTTCTACGGCTCCGCGCTGCCCGGGCTGCTCGACCTTGCCGGGCTCGTGGAGTGCCCCAGCCTGCACGTCTTCGGCAGCAACGACACCTACATCCCGATGGACCAGGTCGAGCGGATCCGCGCCGCGGTGACCGCCGACGGGACCCGGCGGCAGGTGCGCTTCGAGGTGCACGAGGGCGCCGGCCACGCCTTCGACAACCCCAACCCGATGTTCCACCACCACGCCGCCAGCGGCGCCGCCTGGACGCAGACCGAGGAGTTCCTGGCCGACGTCCTGCCCACCCGTTAGAGGGCCGCACGAGGGCGGTCGGGAGCGCTTTCCGTGTGCGGTAACCTGACGGGCGAAGACCTGTCCCGTCACGCCGCGGCACCAGCCGTGAGATGAAGGAGCCTGCGTTGAGCGACGAGGAAGTCGCGCGGTCCGCCGCGCACACCACCCTGGGCCACGAGCCGCCGGAGAAGGACATCACCGACGGTGGCCCGGACATGGTCCAGTTCCTGGACGCCGAGGGGCGTCGCGTCCCGGTGACGGACGTGAACGGCCCGTACGCCGCATACCTCGAGGACCTCGACGCGGAGGCGATGAAGGGGATGCTGCGCGACCTGATCCTGGTGCGCCGGGTCGACGCCGAGGGCTTCGCGCTGCAGCGCCAGGGCGAGCTCGGCCTGTGGCCCAGCCTGCTCGGGCAGGAGGCCGCCCAGGTCGGCGCCGGGCGCGCGATGAAGCCGCAGGACTACGCCTTCCCCGGCTACCGCGAGCACGGGGTGGCCTGGTGCAAGGGCGTGCCGCCGGAGAACCTGCTGGGCCTCTTCCGCGGGGTCAACCACGGCGGTTGGGACTCCAACGAGAACAACTTCCACCTCTACACGATCGTCATCGGCAACCAGATGCTGCACGCGGTCGGCTACGCGATGGGCGTGCAGCGCGACGGCGACTACGCCACCGGCGACCCCGAGCGGGACACCGCGGTGATGGCCTTCACCGGCGACGGCGGCACCGCGCAGGGCGACTACAACGAGGCGCTCGTCTTCGCCTCGGTCAAGGACGCCCCGGTCGTCTTCTTCGTGCAGAACAACCACTGGGCGATCTCCCAGCCCAACGACAAGCAGTTCAGCGTGCCGCCCTACCGGCGGGCCGACGGCTTCGGCTTCCCCGGCGTCCGCGTGGACGGCAACGACGTCCTCGCCTCCTACGCCGTCGCCCGCGCCGCGCTCGAGCGCGCCCGCTCCGGCGGCGGACCGACCCTGATCGAGGCGTTCACCTACCGGATGGGGGCGCACACCACCTCCGACGACCCCACGAAGTACCGCATCTCGGCCGAGGTCGACATCTGGAAGAAGAAGGACCCGATCGACCGGATGAGGAAGTACCTGCTGGCCGAGGGCGTCGTCGACGACGCGTGGCTGGAGCAGGTCGACGAGGAGGCCGACGCGCTGGCCAGGCGCATCCGGCACGCCTGCCAGACGATGCCCGACCCGGGCCACGAGGAGATGTTCGCCCACGTCTACGCCGAGCCGCACCGGCTGGTCGAGCGGGAGGCCGCCGAGTTCGCCGCCTACCAGGCCGGCTTCGAGGACTGAGGAGGAGCACACCATGACCACTCCCACTGCCGCACCCGCCCCGACGAGCACCGCCCAGCGCACGACGATCGCCAAGGCCCTCAACGCCGGCATGCGCGCCGCGATGGAGCGCGACCCCAAGGTCCTGCTCATGGGCGAGGACATCGGCAAGCTCGGCGGCGTCTTCCGGATCACCGAGGGCCTGCAGAAGGACTTCGGCGAGGACCGCGTCATCGACCCGCCGCTGGCCGAGGCCGGCATCGTCGGCACCGCCGTGGGCCTGGCGCTGCGCGGCTACCGCCCGGTGGTGGAGATCCAGTTCGACGGCTTCGTCTACCCGGCCTTCGACCAGATCGTCTCCCAGGTCTCCAAGATGCACTACCGCTCGCTGGGCAAGCTGCGGCTGCCGATGGTGATCCGCATCCCCTACGGCGGCGGCATCGGCGCGGTCGAGCACCACAGCGAGTCCAACGAGTCCTACTTCGCGCACACCGCCGGGCTGCGCGTGGTCACCGTCTCGACCACCGACGACGCCTACTGGATGATCCAGCAGGCGATCGCCTCCGACGACCCGGTGGTCTTCTACGAGCCCAAGCGCCGCTACCACGAGCGCGGCGTGCTGGACCTGGGCGGCGGCGTGCCCGACCTGGCCGACGCCCCGCACCGGCTGGACGAGGCGGTCGTGCGCGCCGAGGGCACCGACGTGACCGTGCTGACCTACGGCCCGATGGTCAAGGTGGCCCTCGCCGCCGCCCAGGCCGCCGAGCTGGAGGACGGGCCCTCGATCGAGGTCGTCGACCTGCGCTCGCTCTCGCCGATGGACACCGACGTCATCGAGGCCTCGGTCCTCAAGACCGGGCGCTGCGTCACGCTGTCGGAGGCGCCGACCTTCACCAGCATCCACGCCGAGATGGCCGCCTGGGTCCAGGAGCACTGCTTCTACCACCTGGAGGCGCCGGTGCTGCGGGTCGGGGGCTACAACATCCCCTACCCGCCCAGCCGGCACGAAGAGGTCTTCCTGCCCGACCTCGACCGCGTGCTGCACGCCGTCGACACCGTCCTCAACTACTGAGCGAAGGAGCCTTCGTGCCCGAGTTCAAGCTGCCCGACCCCGGTGAGGGGCTCGTCGAGGCCACCATCATCCAGTGGAAGGTCGCCGTCGGTGACACGGTGCGGACCAACGACATCGTCGTCGAGGTCGAGACCGCCAAGTCGCTCGTCGAGCTGCCGATCCCCTGGGACGGCGAGGTGACCCAGATCCTGGTCCAGGAGGGCGAGGAGGTCGAGGTCGGCACCCCGATCGTCGTCATCGACAACGGTGACGGGGCCGGGCGCGACGGCGCCCCCGCCGGCGCCGCCACGACTGACGACGCCGCTGCGCCGACGCCCGCGGAGGCGGAGGCCGCCGGCGCCGACCTGGTGCCCGAGGCGCCCGCCGGCGGCAAGGCCGAGCGGGAGGCCGTGCTGGTCGGCTACGGCGCGATC
>QEUR01000203.1 GCA_003577095.1 Acidobacteriota bacterium | reverse complement strand
CCGCCGTCGCGACGGCGGTCCTGTTGCTGTGCACCATGCACATCGGCATCAGGGCGGGGTTCATGCCCATGAACATCACCATGTAGACGGCCATGATGGCCATCTCCATGACCATCATCAGGACGGTCACCACACCGACGTAGTTCTCCTGCAGGAACAGCACCTGCAGGCCCACCGCGACAAAGGACAGGGCCAGGGCATACGTGGCCCGGGCCATCGAGTCGACGTAGAAGACCGCGGCACCGCTGAGGACGGCGACCAGCCCGAGCCCCCAGAAGGCGATGTCTGCGACCACGCTCAGGTCCTCCAGACGGCGAGAACGGCGACGAGCAGGTCCTGCACCAGCACGGCCGGGAGCAGCACCAGCCAGCCCACCTCCAGGAACATGTCGGGACGGAAGGCCGGCAACCGCCGCCGCAGCCAGACCAACAACCAGAGTACGGCCAGCGTCTTGAGGAGCACCCAGGCCCAGTCAGGCAGCACCGGACCAGCGCCTCCGCCGAGGAACATCGGAACCGAGAACGCCGCACCCGCCGCCAGCAGCGCGTAGCGTCCCGCCTCGAACACCAGCCGGTCCACCCCGGACAGCTCTGCCCGCACGCCGCCGGCGACGTCGCTGCCCAGCGCCGGCGCGAACGGGCCCCACACCGAGAAGGCCGCGACCCCGAGCAGGTAGACGAGGAAGGCCACCGGCATCCACACCGCGAACCACAGACCCTCCTGGGCCGCGGCGACCTTGCCGACGTTCAAGCTCTGCGCGGCGATCGCCGGGGCGACCAGCGCGAACATCAGCGGCAGCTCATACCCCAGACCGTGCGCCAGGAACCGGTAGCCCCCCACCAGCGAGTACGCCGAGTTGGCACCCCACCCGGTCAGCCACACCAGGGCCCAGACCATGACGTCCATGGCGTTGAACCACATGACACCCACGTCCAGGTCGAAGATCGTCCACCGCCCCAGCGGCACAACCGCCACCATCAGCGCAGCCGCCACCAGCAGCCCCGCGCCACCGATCCGCCAGAGCAGGCTGTCGGCCTGCACGGTGGTGCGACGCCGTTGCCGCATCAGCCGGGCAACCTCGCCGAAGGGTCGGGCAGCGCCGCCGGCCGGCCCGCCGGCCGAACGTGCGGACAGGGCACCATCGAGCATCGCCGCCACGACGACCAGGGCACCGAGGACGGCCACGGCGGCGAACGCCCAGCCGGGAGCCACCGTGACGACCGGCGAGCCCGGCACGCCTGGGCTCTGCACCAGCAGCGGCTCACCCATGGGCCACCTCGTGCTGGGTGTGGTCGGCCTGCAGCTCGTGGACATCGAGACTGGCCAGGACCAGACGCGCGGCTGCCAGGTCCAGGCCGATGACGAGCAGTGCCAGGTGCTCCACCCGGAAGACCGGGCGGTCGTCCTGGCGGGTGCCCGTGGCCGCACGGTCCATCATGCGGATGAGTCGGTCGTAGGTGTCACCTACGGCGTCCGGGGGTAGCCCGTGGTGGCGGACCTCCTCCTCGGTCAACGGGCGCAACCCCCGCAACGACCAGCGCAGCGTCCACGAACGACGCACCCGGCGCCGGAGCCGTTCGAGGCCCTCCAGGTCCTCCGGTCTGTCCCCGGTCTCCAACGCGGCGTCGCGGATCCTCCGCGCCTGGGCCGCGGCACCCTCCCACCCCGCCAGCGCCAGGACGGAGACGAGGTTGTCAAGCGCGCGCGCCAGTGCGTCGGCGTCGTCCCTGCCCTCGTCCCCGGCGTCGAGCACTTCGGCACGGACCTCGGTGACGACGTCCCCCTGCAACGCGCAGTGCAGCACCAGTCCCGCCGGCCAGTGCGGCAGCACCGGTCCCAGCCGGACCTTCAGGACGTCCAGCTGCAGCCCATCCCGGTCCTCCCCGCCCTCGGCCAGCGGGATCCCGCCCGGGGACATGTCCATGTCGCCGTGCCCTACATGCCCGCCGTGCCCGTCGTGCTCCCCATCGCCGGCGTGTTCACCGTGCCCACCCCCTGCGCCGTTGTCCTGCTGGCCGCCGTGGCCGCCGTGGCCGTCGTGGCTGCCGTGGCCCTCGTGGCCGTCGTGCCCCCGATGGCCGGCCTGTCCATGGTTCCCAAGCCCTCCACCGTGGTCATGGTGCCCGCCGTGGTCGTGGTGCTCATCGTGGCCCTCGCGCCCGCCGTGGTTCTGGGGACCATCAGTGCTGTGCTCCTGGTGCCCGTGGTGGTGCTCCTGGGTGTGAGAGCCGTGACGCTCTGCATCTGTGGCGCCGGCAGGGCGGACTCCGTGTCCACGATGATGTTGCTGCTGCTCGCCCTGCCCGTGGCGGGTTGTCTGCGCCCCTTCTTCGTGCGGAGAAGCGTCCGCTGCCTGCGCAGGATCCTCGTGACCGGCATGGCCCTGGTGCTCACCTTGACCATAGGCCGCTTCCTCCGCGTCACCCTGCTCACGGCGGTCGTGCCCACCGTGCTCGTGCCCGGCCTTGGCGTCGTGACGCCTGCCGGCGAGCAGCTCCTCCGCTCCGGGGCGGTCCGCCACGTCCTGCTGGTGGCGAGCGGAGTCGAGGAGGAGGGCGTGCGCCTCCTCGAGCGCGTCAGCAACGTCATCGTGCTCCCGGGCCTGGACGCGCACCCGCGGTCCCGGCATCTGCTGCCACACAAGGTCCACGGCCTCGGTCAACCGTGGTCCGGGCGTGCCGCACACGATGAGGACGTCCGCTTCGGCAGGGGACTGGGCCAGCTGCCATCCGCGTCTGAGCACCGCACGCTCGACCACCATCCGCGTGCGCGCCCATCCTGGGACCTCGACCACCAGGACGTGCGCGTGCCGGGCAGCGAGAGCCAGGCTCGCCTGGCTCAGACCCATCGCAGCGCACCTTCCCGCCACGCCCAGAGGACGGCGACGAACAGTGCAGCGAGGAAGAGGAACATCTCCACGACCGCCGTGGACCCGATCTCGGCAACGACGACGGCCCACGGATACATGAACAGCATCTCCACGTCGAAGGCGAGGAAGATCAGCGTCGCCAGGTACCACCGTACGTGGTACCTGGACAGTGCGTGCTGCTGCGGGAACCAGCCCGACTCGAACGGAATCGCCGTCACGGGGTCCGGCGTGACCGCCGTCCTCCGGTGGAGCGCGTACAGCGCAAGGACGGGGACGAGCGCGGCGACGGCCATCACGACGACACCCAGGTACATGGACCTCCCTTCGGCGCCCTAGATCCTGCCTGGCGGTCGGGTATCTGTCGACCTTAGCGTCCAGCGAACGCCGCGTGCTGGCCCTAGCCGCGCCCGCACGACCGCCGGGGTCTGCAGGGTTGGGCCGAGATCTCTGTCAGGACAAGCGCCAGGCACCAACCACCAGAGATGCAACCTGGGCGAGGGCACCGGGCTGAAGACCGTGCTGGCCGGTCCCGCCGTAGTGGCCACCGTGGACCGGCGCCCCCGCGCGGGCCGGTCCAGGGCGAGGCATCGCCAAGAAGCGCCTGATCCCTGGGGTGTCGAGACCCTTCGTGGGTTCCACAGGAAGGGCATCCGCCAGGTGTACCGTCGCGCGGCTCACCGAAAGGTGCACAAGGATGAGCGCGTGGGCCAGCTGGCCGTTGCAGCCGTCTACGCGGACATCCTCATCGGCAGTGCCCGTTCCCTTCGCTGAGCTGCGGCGGCGTAGGTCAACACGCTGTGCGAAGGTCTTCATCAAAACTCCACCGTTCGGGAAGGCCTCACCCATGTGCGCCTGGTTCTCTGGGGTGGAGAAAATGCCTTGGGTGTTGTGGAGGTGGAGCATGACCACACAGACGTACCGGGTGCTCGGTCTGACCCGCGGTGAGTGCCTGGCCGGGATTCTGGACAGCGTGCGCAGTCTGAGCGGTGTGCAGCCGGTCGCCGTGAACATGGTCGGAGGTGGTGGCCGTGCCCGCCTGAGGGTCGCAGCGCGGCATGCTCTTGACACCGAGACCGTCACACGGGCCGTCGAGGGGGCCGGCTTCGTCATGGATGTCGCATCGTCGCACCGGGCAGCTCCGACGGTCCAAGACGCGGGAGCAGGCTCATCACCACCGCTGGGAGGTCCGGGGGACCGCCGTCACCCTCCGGGCGTTGATGCGCTGCCCGTCGCTGCGGGACAGCCCTTGTGAGACTGCTGACCGAGGTCCCCTACCCGGACCTGCCATCGTCGTTCGACGTCGGTCCCCTCACGGTGTACTGGTACGGCGTCATGTACGCCGTCGGGTTCCTGCTCGCCTGGGTCCTGGGGACCGTCCTGGCCAAACGAGCCGGCTCAGGGTGGAGCACTGACCAGGTCAGTGACCTGATCCTCTACAGCGTCGGGGGTGTCGTCGTGGGCGGCCGCCTCGGGTACACCCTGTTCTACGGGCTCGAGAACGCGGTGGCCGACCCGGTCAGCGTCCTGCGCATCTATGAGGGAGGTATGTCCTTCCACGGTGGTCTGCTGGGCGTGCTGGTCGCGCTGTGGCTCTACGCACGCCGCGCCGGGCGCAGCTTCTTCGCTGTCAGCGACTTCGTGGCTCCACTGGTTCCCCCGGGCCTGTTCTTCGGCCGGATCGGTAACTTCATCAACGCAGAGCTGTGGGGAAAGGAGACTGCCGTCCCGTGGGGCATGGTCTTTCCCGGCGCCGGAGGCGAGCCCCGCCATCCCACCATGCTGTACGAGGCCCTTTTCGAAGGTTTGCTCCTGTTCGGCGTCCTGTGGTGGTACACACGTCGCAGGCCCCCGGTTGGTGCCGTTTCCGGTCTGTTCCTCCTGCTCTACGGAGTGGTCCGCGTCCTCGTGGAGTTCCTCCGCGTGCCCGACGCCCACCTGGGTTACCTCGCCCTGGAGTGGGTCACCATGGGCCAGGTGCTCTCGGCTCCCATGGTCGTGGTGGGCGGCTACCTTCTGTGGAGCGCCCACCGGAAGCCGTCAACCATCGACCCCCCAGGGGCGGCACGGGCCCGTGTGCAGGCGCACCCTGACAAGTCAGTCAAGCGGTGATGCACGTTCGCGCGGGGCGCGATGCTGCTCACCGTACGGTCTACAGGGGCAGGGCATGACGACCGCAGGGCCACCGGTTCCCGGCGACGTCCTGCGACCGAGAACGGGCACCGCACCGGGCGGCCGGGCGCTCACCGACGAGGCAAGCAGCGGCGCAGCCCGGGCACGGCGCCGGGCACGGCGGGTCGAGGCGCATGGCGTCTCCCCTGCGCCAGGCTGGGTCGCTCGGCTGCTGCTGGGCCTGCTGGGAGGTGTCGCGCTGTGGCTGGCGTTCCCCGGGTATGACGTCTGGTGGCTGGCACCTGTCGGCTGTGCTGCCCTGGCTCTGGCGACCGCCGGCGCGCGAGCGTGGGTGGGTGCAGCCGCGGGACTGCTGCTGGGGCTGACCTGGTTCGCACCAATGTTCACCTGGGCCGCCACCTACGCCGGGGCCCCGGCCTGGCTGGCGATGAGCGTGCTGTCCGCGCTCTACCCCGCCGCGCTGGGGGCGCTGCTGGCCGGGTTGCAACGTGGGGGTGCGGTCCGGCCGGTCGTGGGCGCCGCCGCATGGGTGCTGATGGAGTGGGCCCGCTCGGTGACCCCCTTCGGGGGTTTCCCGTGGGCCAGGCTGGGCTTCAGCCAGGCTGACTCACCGATGCTGGGCGCCGCCAGCGTGGTGGCCGTCACGGGGCTGGGGTTTCTCATCGCCCTGGTCGGTGGCCTGCTGGCCCTGAGCGTGCAGCGGGCCCGGGCCCGCGAGGGCCGCGGCTGGCCGAGAATGATGACCCCGCTGGGAGCGGCGGTCGTGCTGGTGGTGGCGCCGGCGCTGTTGCCACGCCCAGTCTCGGGGGAGATGCTGACCGTGGCGGCGGTGCAGGGCGACATCCCGGAGGGGTACGACCGGACCCTGTCTGCGGACCCGGGGACCATGCTGGCCCGCTACACCGGGCGCACGGAGGACCTGGCCGCTGAGGTCCGGTCAGGTGCCGTGCCCG
>QEUR01000202.1 GCA_003577095.1 Acidobacteriota bacterium | reverse complement strand
ACGCAGACCCCCCGAGATCCCCGAGTCCCGGGGGTCTGCCATGTCCCGCACGTGTCACAGACATGTCACTAGAGCGGTCGGATTCCGGTGGACGACGGCAGATCGGGGAGGACGATTATGCGCGTCCTCATGCGGAATGAGAGACGCGAGCGGACGCCGCCGGACGGTACTCACGCGACTTTGAATCAGGATTAGCGACGTAGGTTCGATTCCTACCCGGGGAGCCCGCCAGCCGCAGGTGGCCGGTCCTGTGGAGGGATCCGGTTCTTGGTGCGGGTTGCTCCCCGCGCGAAGAGCCGGAACCCTCCACAGGTTGCGCGTGGAGGCAGGCGCAGGCGCCGGCTCAGGACTCGAAAGCCACCAGCAGCGCCTTGAGGTAGCCCGCCAGCTTCGCCCGGTCGGCGGCGGACAGCCCGGCCAGCAGCTCGCGCTCGTGCTCCAGCAGGGCCTCGAGCGCCTGGTCGGCCAGCCGGCGCCCCTCGTCGGTGAGCGTGACCAGCACGGCGCGCCGGTCGCGCGGGGAGGCGCGGCGGGTCAGCAGGCCGCGGGCGGCGAGCCGGTCGATCCGGTTGGTCATCGTCCCGCTGGTGACGAGGGTCTCGCGCAGCAGGTCGCCCGGCGTGAGCTCGTAGGGCTCCCCGGACCGTCGCAGGGCGGACAGCACGTCGAACTCCCAGGCCTCCAGGCCCTGGTCCGAGAAGGCCTGTCGCCGGGCGATGTCCAGGTGACGCGACAGCCGCGAGACTCGGGAGAGCACCTCGAGGGGGGCGACGTCGAGGTCCGGCCGCTCGCGCCGCCACGCAGCGACGACGCCGTCGACGTCGTCCTCGCCCTCCCCGGCGCGGCGTTGCGGAGCCATGCACGGAGCCTAGCGTCAAGAATCTCGACGGGGAGGCATCGGCACGCACTGGCGCCAGAAGCACCCACGATCCGCTATTGACTGAACGTTCAGTCAGTCCTACGCTGCCGGTATGAGGTCCGACGCCCCGACCGCCGCCCCACCCCCGCAGGGCGATGCCCGCGAGCGGCTCGTCGCCGCCGCCACCGACCTCTTCGGCCGCCACGGCGTGCGGGGCACGACCGTGAAGATGGTCGCCGAGCAGGCCGGCGTCTCCCCCGCTCTGGTCATCCACCACTTCGGCTCCAAGGAGGGGCTGCGGGCCGCCTGCGACCGCCGGCTCGCCGAGCAGCTGCGCGCGATGAAGACCTCCGCGATGGCCGACAGCCCCGCCCTCTACATCCCTCGGGCGAGCGCCGGGATGGACGACAGCCGGCCGCTCCTGCGCTACCTGGCACGGGTGCTCGTCGACCGCAGCCCCGAGGTGGACGCGCTGGTCGACGAGATCGTCGACGACGCGGTCGTCTACACGCAGCAGGCCGAGGACGCCGGCTGGATCGTGCCGAGCGCGGACCGTCGCGCCCGGGTGGTGGTCCTCACCCTCTGGTCGCTCGGCGCGCTCGTGCTGCACGAGCAGCTGGACCGGCTGCTGGGCGTCGACCTGCTCGACGAGGGCGGCGACATCCTGCCCTACCTGCAGACCTCGGTCGAGATCTTCACCGACGGCCTGATGACCCCGGAGGCGGCCGCGCTGCTCACGGCCCCGGAGAAAGGTTCCTCATGACTGCTCCTGTGATCCACGCTGCCGACCTGGTCAAGCGCTTCGGCTCGACGACCGCACTGGACGGGCTCGACCTGACCGTCGAGCCCGGCGAGGTGCACGGCTTCCTCGGGCCCAACGGCGCCGGCAAGTCCACGACCATGCGGATCCTGCTCGGCATGCTGCGCGCCGACGGCGGCACGGTCGAGCTCTTCGGCGCCGACCCCTGGGCCGACGCCGTCACGCTCCACCGCCGCCTGGCCTACGTCCCGGGCGACGTGGAGCTCTGGCCCAACCTCACCGGCGGCGAGGCGATCGACCTCTTCGCCCGGCTGCGCGGCTCCCTCGACCGGCGGCGCCGCGACGAGCTGGTCGAGCGCTTCGGCCTCGACCCCACCAAGAAGGCCCGGACCTACTCCAAGGGCAACCGGCAGAAGGTCGCGCTGATCTCCGCCCTCGCCTCCCCGGTCGACCTGCTCCTGCTGGACGAGCCGACCGCCGGGCTCGACCCGCTCATGGAGGTCGTCTTCCAGGACTGCATCCGGGAGGCCAGGGCGGCCGGCACCACGGTCCTGCTCTCCTCGCACATCCTGGCCCAGGTCGAGGTGCTGGCCGACCGGATCTCGATCATCCGCGAGGGCCGGGTCGTCGAGACCGGCAGCCTGCGGGACCTGCGGCACATGTCGCGCACGACGATCGTGGCCGACACCGTCGGCGACCCCGCCCACCTGGCCCAGCTGCCGGGCGTGCACGACCTGCGCACCGAGGAGGGTCACGTCCACCTGGAGGTCGACGGCGACCGGGTCCAGCCGGTCCTGCGCGAGCTCGCCGACGTGGGCGTGCGCTCGCTCGTCGCCCATCCCCCGACGCTGGAGCAGCTGCTGATGCGCCACTACGGCGACGACCTGCCGGCGCGCGACCGCGCCGAGCAGGACGAGCTCGAGGTGCGCTGAGATGACGACCGCGGTTGCACGGCATACACCCACCCGCGCCGGCAGCGGCTCGCTGACCGGCACCGGGACGCTGGTGCGGTTCATGCTGCGCCGCGACCGGTTCAGGCTGCCGGCCTGGGTGGCGGGCATGGGCCTGTTCGTGGTCTACGTCGGCGTCGCGCTCCCCGAGGTGGCGCCGACGGAGGAGGCGCTGGCCACCACCGTCCCCATCTTCAACCAGCCCGTGGGGCGTATGTTCACCGGCCCCGGCCTCGGTCTCGACGCACCGACCTACGAACGCTTCTTCGCCGCCGGCTACGTCCTCTACCTGTTCCTCGTCGCCGCCCTGATGAGCATCATGCTGGTCGCCAGGCACACCCGTGCCGAGGAGCAGAGCGGCCGCGCCGAGCTGGTGCGCGCCAACGTGGTCGGGCGGCACGCCGGCCTGACCGCCACGCTGGTGGTGTCCCTCGTCGCCAACGTCGCCGCCGCGGTCGTGGTCGCCGGCCTGGCGCTCGCCAACGGGTTCGCCACCACCGGGTCCCTCCTGGTCGGGGCCGCCACCGGGCTGGTCGGTATGACGTTCGCCGGGGTCACCGCGGTCACCGCGCAGCTCAGCGAGTACTCCCGGTCGGCGGCCGGGCTGGCCGGTGCCGTCCTCGGCGTCGCCTTCGTCCTGCGGGCGCTGGGCGACATGGTCCGGGTCGGCGGGTCGGCCCTGTCGTGGGTCTCGCCGCTGGGCTGGGCCGGCCAGACTGGTCCGTACGTGCTGGACCGCTGGTGGCCGCTGCTGCTCCTCGTGGGCCTGCTCGCCCTCACCGTCGCCCTCGCCTTCTGGCTGCAGTCCCGGCGCGACCTCGGCGCCGGCCTGCTGGCGGCCCGGCCCGGCCGCGCCGAGGCACGTCCCTGGCTGGGCACGCCCCTCGGGCTGGCGGCCCGGCTGCAGCGTTCCTCCGGGCTGGCCTGGGGCGTGGCCATCGTCGCGCTCGGCATCGTCGACGGTCTGTTCACCCAGGCGCTCGTCGACTCCGCCGCCGACCTGCCCGACCTGCTCCGGGAGATGTTCGGCGGCGAGACGATGCGGGACGGCTATCTCACCTTCCTCGCGGTGCTGGTCGGCTACGTCACCTCCGCCTACGTGGTGTTCGCCGTGCAGACCCTGCGCACCGAGGAGGCCCGCGGCCGCGCCGAGGCCGTGCTGGCCACGCCGACCAGCCGGACCGCGTGGGCCGGCTCGCACCTGGCCGTCGTCGCGGCCTGGGCGGTCCTCATCATGGTCGCCGCAGGGCTGCTCACCGGCCTGGCCGCCGCGGCCGTGACCGGTGACGGCGCGCTCGTGGGGGCCACGCTGCTGGCGCACCTGAACCTCATACCCGCGGTGCTCGTGGTCGTGGGGCTGTGCGCCCTGCTCTTCGGGTGGGCGCCGGTGCTGCTGGCCCCCGTCGCGTGGGCCCTGGTCGGCGTCATGGTGCTGGTCGGCAACTTCGGTACGCTGCTGGACCTGCCGCGGTGGCTGGTGGACCTCTCCCCGCTGAGCCACCCGGCCCAGGTGCCGGTGGAGGACCTCGACGTCGCACCCCTCGTCGTCCTGCTCGTGCTGGCCGCGGTCGGGGTGGCGCTGGGGATCCTCGGGCTGGGGCGCAGGCAGGTGCTCGGCCGCTCCTGACGCCCTGACCTGCACTTCTCCGTTGCGGCAGGTCCTGCCCGGGTCCACCATGGGGGCCATGACCGACCAGGAGGAGCGCACGCTCGACCTCGACGACGACCCCGACTTCCAGCGCCACGAGCGACGCGTCACCCGCCTCGGATGGATCGTGCTCAGCCTGTTCGTGCTCGCCGGCGCGCTGGGCCTGCTCGGCCCCGGGCTGTTCAGCACCACGACCTCGGGCAGCGACCAGGACGCCGTGCGCCTCGAGCACGACCGGGTCGCCCACCTCGACAGCCAGACGCGCCTCACCCTCCTGCTGGACGCCGACGCGGCCCGGGACGGCACCGTGACCGTCGAGCTGACCGGCACCTGGTTCGCCGGCGTCGACGTCCAGTCCGTCAACCCGCAGCCGGACGCGCAGAAGCTCGTGCCCGGCGGCACGGCATACCAGTTCACCGTGGAGCGCCCTGGACCCGCGGAGGTCACGCTCGGCTACCGGCCCCAGGAGTTGGGCCGGCTCACCCTGACCGCGAAGGTCAGCGGCTCCACGGTCACCACCCACCAGCTCGTCCTGCCCTGAGAGGAGACCCCCATGGACGCGGTGCTCGGCGCCCTCGGGATATACGTGGTCCTGCTGCTCGTCTTCCGGCTCACCGGCAAGCGCACGCTCGCCCAGGTGACCACCTTCGACTTCGTCATCCTGCTCATCGTCGGCGAGGCCACCCAGCAGGCGCTGCTCGGCGAGGACTTCTCGCTCGTGCACGCCGCCCTCGTCATCGTCACGCTCGTCCTGCTGCAGCGGGCCAGCGACTTCCTCGCCTGGCGGTTCAAGCGCTTCGAGCGGGTGACCGACGGGGTGCCCTCCCTGCTCGTCTCCGACGGCGCGGTGCTCAAGGAGGCGCTCGACCTCAACCGGCTGGACGAGTCCGACGTGATGGAGGCCGCCCGCGCCAAGCAGGGCCTGGAGCGGCTGGACCAGGTCAAGTGGGCCGTGCTGGAGGCCTCCGGCGACATCACGATCGTGCCGGTGCAGAACGCCGCCCCGCAGGCCTGAGCGGTCCCGCCCGGCCGGCCTGCGACGGCGGCACGTGCAGGATGGTCGCCCTGGCGGCCGACACGCCGCAGCGCACCTCGTCCTTGTGCACGACACGCCGGCGTCGGGCAACGGCTCCTGCGAGGGGCCGGCCCCGTCTAGCCCTCGGCCACCTCGGAGGCCTCCAGCCACTCGGTCTCGAGGGCCTCCTCCTGCTCGGCCAGGACCCGCTGCGCCTCGGTGAGCTCGGCCAGCCGGGCCGGGTCGGTCGCGGCGGCGACCATCTGGTCGTGCAGCAGCGCCTCCTCCTCGTGCAGCCGGTCCAGAGCCCGCTCCACCCGGGCGAGGGTCTTGCGCGCCTCCCGCACCTGCGCCGCCGACGGGGGCGTGGACGTCGTCGGGGTGCCGGGCCCGGCGGGCTGCTCGGGGCCGGCGGTGGCCGCGGAGGACGGCCCCACGTGCGCGCGGCGGTCGCGGGCGTCGCGCCGCAGCCGGAGGTACTGCTCCACCCCGCCGGGCAGGTCGCGCAGCGTGCCGTCGCCGAGCAGGGCCACCTGACGGTCGGTCATCCGCTCGAGCAGGTAGCGGTCGTGGGAGACGACGAGCAGCGTCCCCGCCCAGCCGTCGAGCACGTCCTCCATCGAGGTGAGCGTCTCGATGTCGAGGTCGTTGGTGGGCTCGTCGAGCATGAGCACGTTGGGCTCGTCCATCAGCAGCCGGACGAACTGCAGCCGGCGCCGCTC
>QEUR01000201.1 GCA_003577095.1 Acidobacteriota bacterium | reverse complement strand
CCGTGCCGACGACGCGCCCGGCCTGACCGGCCCACGCGTGCACGTGCACGCCGGGGCCGTCTCGCCCCGGGCGTGTCGCGAGCCCTGGCGCGCACGCACGACCTAGGAACCAGGGAGCTAGGAACCAGGCGGCCCGCCGGCACCGTGCCCAGGCACGCGGAAGCGCGCTACCTGGGGGTGCGTCACGGCGACCGCGACCACCGCCACGACGCAGGCCACGCCTCCGCCGAACGCCGCGACGGCCGGTGACCAGAGGCCGGCGACCACTCCGGCGCGGAAGTTGCCGAGGTCCGGGCCGGCGATCGAGATCACGTGCTCGACCGACGAGACCCGGCCCAGCATCCGGTCGTCGGTGTCGAGCTGCACCATGGCGGCCCGCGAGGTGACCGACGTGGTGTCCGCCGCCCCGGCGACGGCCAGGAACGCCAGCGCCAGCCACAGCGGCCCGGCGAGCCCGAAGCCGGCCAGGGCGGCACCCCATACCGTCGCGGCGCCGAGCTGGATCCAGCCCAGGTGCGCCGAGCGCGTGACCAGGCCCGAGGCGACGCCGGCGAGCAGGCCGCCGACGGCGATCGCGGACAGGAACAGGCCCAGCGTGGCCGGGTCCCCGCCGAACCGGACCTCGTTGATCATCGGGAACAGGGCGACGGGGAAGGCGAGCAGCGTGGCGGCCAGGTCGACCGCGAAGCTGCCGCGCAGCACCGGCCGCCGCGCGGTCAGCCGGACGCCCTCCCACAACGAGACCAGGACCGGACGCAGCCGCAGCCGGGGGTCGGCGTCCGTCGCCTGCTCGTGCGGCGGCATCGGCGGCAGCCGGTACGCGGCCCAGAGCGAGACCAGGAAGCCCCCCGCGTTGACGGCGTAGCAGGCGCCCACGCCCGCGACGCCGATCATCAGGCCGCCCACGGCCGGGCCGACCATCAGCGAGGCCTGGAAGCCGATCATGTGCAGCGCGATCCCCGCCGCGAGGAGCCGGGCGGGCAGCAGCCGCTTGACGAAGGTGCGCCGGGCCGGCGCGCCGAGCGCGCCGCAACCGGCCTGCAGCGCCACCAGGCCGAGGAGCAGAGCCAGGGAGCCGACGTCGAGCACGGACTGCAGCGCCAGCGCGGTCGCGACGAGGGCCTGCAGGGCCGTCGTGCGCACGACCACCGCTCGCCGGTCGAGGGCGTCGGCGACGGCGCCGCCGAGCAGGCCCAGCACGATCATCGGGACCGCCTGGACCAGCCCGATCACCCCGACCCACACGGGGCTGCCGGTCAGCTCCCACACCTGGTAGAGGACCGCCACGACCGACATCTGGGTGGCCAGCCCGGACACCAGGCCGCTCACCCACAGCCGGCGGAAGTCGGTGCTCGCGCGCAGCGGGCCGAGGTCGAGCAGGCCGCGGCGGAACCAGCCGCTCACCGCACACCGCCCGTGCGCGGCGGGGTGCGGTCGCGCAGGTCCCGGGTGGTGGCCACGGCGGGCCACCCTAACAGCGACGCGGGCTAGCCCCTCAGCGCCGCGTCCACCAGCTCCTGCGCCTCGGCCTGCACCTGCGCCAGGTGCTCCGGGCCCTGGAAGGACTCGGCGTAGATCTTGTAGACGTCCTCGGTGCCCGAGGGCCGGGCGGCGAACCACGCCGAGGCCGTGGTCACCTTCAGGCCGCCGATCGCCGCGCCGTTGCCGGGCGCCTCGGTCAGCACGGCGGTGATCGGCTCACCGGCCAGGTGGTCGGCCGTGACGTCGGAGGGTGAGAGCGCCTTCAGCCGGGCCTTGGCCTCCCGGTCCGCGGGCGCGTCCAGGCGCGCGTAGGCGGGGTCGCCGTGCTCGGCGACCAGCTCGGCATACCGCTGCGAGGGCGTCCGGCCCGTCCTGGCGATGATCTCGGCGGCCAGCAGGGCCAGGAGGATCCCGTCCTTGTCCGTGGTCCACACCGAGCCGTCCCGGCACAGGAACGAGGCACCGGCCGACTCCTCGCCGCCGAAGCCGATCGTCCCCTCGAGCAGGCCGGGCACGAACCACTTGAAGCCGACCGGCACCTCCAGCAGCCGGCGGCCGAGCGCCTCGACGACCCGGTCGATCATCGAGGAGGACACCAGGGTCTTGCCGACCGCGACGTCCTGCGGCCAGTCCGGCCGGGCCCCGCCGTAGAGGTAGTCGATCGCGACGGCCAGGTAGTGGTTGGGGTTCATCAGCCCGCCGTCGGGCGTGACGATCCCGTGCCGGTCGGCGTCCGCGTCGTTGCCGGTGGCGACGTCGTAGGACGCCTCGCCGGACATCGTGCCGATCAGCGAGGCCATCGCGTCGGGGGAGGAGCAGTCCATCCGGATCTTGCCGTCCCAGTCCAGCGTCATGAACCGCCAGGTCGGGTCCACGTCCGGGTTCACGACGGTGAGGTCCAGCCGGTGCTCGTCGGCGATCGCCTGCCAGTACTCCACGGCCGCACCACCGAGCGGGTCAGCGCCGATCCGCACACCCGCCTCCCGCACGGCCTCGAGGTCGACGACGCGCGGCAGCGCACGGACGTACTCGCCCATGAAGTCGTAGCGCCCGGCGGTGCCGAGGGCCTGCTCCAGCGGCACCCGCCGCACGCCCTCCAGACCGGCGCGCAGCAGCTCGTTGGCGCGGTCGGCGATCCAGCCGGTCGCGTCGGTGTCGGCCGGGCCGCCGTGCGGCGGGTTGTACTTGAAGCCACCGTCGCGCGGCGGGTTGTGCGAGGGCGTGACCACGATCCCGTCGGCGGTGCCGGTCGCCCCCTCGATCTCGCGGTTGTGCGCCAGGATCGCCCGCGACACCGCCGGCGTCGGCGTGTAGGCGTCCTCGCCGCCGTGGTCGACCCGCACGTCGACGCCGTTGGCGACGAGCACCTCCAGCGCGGTCCGCCAGGCCGGCGTGGACAGCGCGTGCGTGTCCTTGCCGATGAACAGCGGCCCCTCGGTGCCCTGGGACGCGCGGTACTCGCAGATCGCCTGCGTGGTCGCCAGGATGTGGTGCTCGTTGAAGGCACCGTCCAGCGCGCTCCCGCGGTGCCCCGAGGTGCCGAAGACGACCTGCTGGTCGACGTCGTCGGGGTCCGGGACGATCTCGGTGTAGGCCCGCACCAGAGCCTCGACGTCGACCAGGTCCTGCTCCTGCGCGGGCTGTCCCGCGCGCTCGTGGCGTGCCATCGCGTGCTCCTCTAGCGCTCGTCGTCCTCGGGGTATGCCGTGCTCGGACCGTCCTCGTCGGTCGCCTCCTCGGCGTCGAACCGGTGGTCGACGTCGGAGACCCCGTCCGGCTCGATATCTCCGCGGGTCTCGGTGTCGGCGACGTCGGTCGGGGCCGCCTCGGCGGTCAGGTCCGTCCCGCCGTCGACCGCCTCGAAGCTGGCGACCTCGGAGACCTCCGCGGTCGGTTCCTCGACCGGCTGCTCCTCGACCGCCGGCTCCTCGACGGCCGGTTCCGGGTCCGGCACCAGCCACACGGTGCCCATCGGCGGCACCGTGACGAGCGCCGAGAACGGCTGGCGCTGGTGCTCCACGTCGTAGGCCTGCACGTACCCGAGGTTGCCCTGCCCGGAGCCGCCGTAGACCTGCGCGTCCGTGTTGAGCACCTCGCGCCAGCGACCGCCGTAGGGCAGGCCGACGTGCACGTTCTCCTGCGCGACGCCGCTGAAGTTGACCAGCACGGCCACCACCGGCCGCAGCCCGTCGGGTCCCTCGTTCCCCCAGCGCAGGTAGCTGTACAGGTTGCGCGCGGCCGCGTTGGCGTCCAGCCAGGTGAAGCCGTCCTCGTGGTGGTCGATCTGCCACAGCGCGGGCAGCTCGTCGTAGAGCCGGTTGAGGTCGCGCACCAGGTGCTGGACCCCGGCGTGCGCGGGGTGGTCGGTCAGCTCCCACGACAGGGTGCCGCCGTCGGCCCACTCCCGGTCCTGGGCGAACTCGGTGCCCATGAAGAGCAGCTGCTTGCCCGGGTGCGACCACTGGTAGGCCAGGAAGGCGCGGGTGGTGGCGAACTTCTGCCAGGCGTCGCCGGCCATCTTGCGCACCAGCGACCCCTTGCCGTGCACGACCTCGTCGTGGCTGATCGGCAGGATGTACTTCTCGCCGAAGGCGTAGACCAGCGAGAACGTCAGCGCGTGGTGGTGGTGGGCCCGCGCGTAGGGGCTCTGCCCCAGGTAGTCGAGGGTGTCGTGCATCCAGCCCATGTTCCACTTGAAGCCGAAGCCCAGTCCGCCCTTGTCGGTCGGGGCGGTGACGCCGGGCCACGAGGTGGACTCCTCGGCGATCATCATCACGCCGGGGTTGCGCCGGTATGCCGTGGCGTTGGTCTCCTGCAGCAGGGTCACCGCCTCGAGGTTCTCCCGGCCGCCGTGCCGGTTGGGGATCCACTGGCCGGGCTGGCGCGAGTAGTCCAGGTAGAGCATCGAGGCGACGCCGTCGACCCGCAGCCCGTCGGCGTGGAACTCCTCCAGCCAGTAGGTGGCGTTGGCGACCAGGAAGTTGCGCACCTGCGGGCTGCCGTAGTCGAAGATGTAGGAGCCCCACTCCGGGTGCCAGCCCTTGCGCGGGTCCGGGTGCTCGTAGATCGGCGTCCCGTCGAAGCGGGCCAGCGCCCACGGGTCGGTGGCGAAGTGCCCCGGTACCCAGTCCAGGATCACGCCGATGCCGGCCTGGTGCAGCCGGTCGATGAGCAGCCGCAGCCCGTCCTCGTGCCCGAAGCGGCTGTCCGCCGCGTAGTAGCCGGTGACGTGGTAGCCCCACGACGGCCCGTAGGGGTGCTGCATGACCGGCATCAGCTCGACGTGCGTGAAGCCCATCCGGCTGACGTAGCCGACCAGCTGCTCGGCCAGCTCCTCGTAGCCCAGGCCCTGGCGCCAGGAGCCCAGGTGCACCTCGTAGATGCTCATCGGCCCGTGGTGCGGGTCGGTCTGCGCACGGCGCGCCATCCACGCCGCGTCGCCCTCGCTCCAGCGGTGCGTGGAGACGGTGACCACCGAGTTGTTGAACGGCGGCACCTCGCTGGCGCGCGCCATCGGGTCGGCCTTGGCCCGCCGCGTGCCGTCGGGACCGGTGATGTCGAACTTGTAGTGCGCGCCGGCACCGACGCCGGGGACGAAGATCTCCCACACCCCGACGGTCTCGTGCACGCGCAGCGCGTGGGTGGTGCCGTCCCAGTCGTTGAAGTCGCCGATGACGTGCACCGCCAGGGCGTTGGGCGCCCACACGGCGAAGTGCGTGCCGGTCACCTCGCCGATGCTGTCGCGCACCGTGCGCACGTGGGCGCCGAGCACCCGCCACAGCTCCTCGTGCCGGCCCTCCCCGAACAGGTGCAGGTCCGTCTCGCCCAGGACCGGCCCGTGCCGGTAGGCCTCGTCGACCACGCGCTCGCTGCCGCCGTCGCTGATCACCAGGCGGTAGTCCGGCACCTCCTCCTGCTGCACGACCGCGACCCAGATGCCGCCGGTCTCGGCGGTCATCGCCAGCTCGCTGCCGTCGGCCAGCCGCACGGCCACCGCGTCGGCGGTCGGCTGCACGGTGCGGATGGTGACGTGCCCCTCGTGCTGGTGGGCACCCAGGATCGTGTGCGGGCTGCGGTGCAGCCCGTGGACGACGTCGGTCGCCTCGTCCAGGTCCAGGGGACGGGTATGCGGTGCAGCCGGCCCCGCGGGCGGGCTCAGCTGGACGCGGCGCACCACCGTGCTGCGGGTCCCGGGCACCCCGTGCTCGTCCCCCGGCTCCCCGCCCGCCGCACCGATCGCGTCGCCGCTCACGACGGCGGGGGAGGTGAGCGCCTCGGCCCAGGCCCGCTCGCGCATGGCCTCCGGGTCCACGGGTCGCCCGTCGGGGCCGAGGGCGGGGACGCTGCCGCTCGCCGGCGGCAGCGTCGCCGCCGCGGCGGCGCTGCGGTCGACCGAGGGGGGCGGCTCGTGGCTGACAACGATCTCCTCGGCCTCGCCACCGGGCCCGGCGGCGGGCAGTCCGGCGGCCCGCAGCATCTCGGCGG
>QEUR01000200.1 GCA_003577095.1 Acidobacteriota bacterium | reverse complement strand
CGCCGTGGCCGCGGACGACCGCGCGGGCGTCGAGCTCGTCGAGGACGGCCGCGACCCCGGCCCCCAGGTCGAGCGCGCCGAGGCGGCGCAGGGCCGCCGTGGCCACGCCGACCCTCGCCCGGTCGCCACCGTCGGTGATCTTGACGACCACGCCGCCGCCGTCGGCCAGCCCGGCGGCGTAGACCGACTCGGCCCCGTCCTTGGCGACGAGGCCCGGCACCCCCCGGACGAGGTCGGTGACGTCCCGGCCCGTCCCGCCGAGCCACTCCGGGTGGGCCCGGATCGCGTCCGCGACCCGCCCCTCCGGCGTGGCGGGGTCGGCCGAGGCGATCGTCCCGAACGCCCGGGCCAGGCCGAGCGCGCTCACCGCGAGCGCCGGGGCCCCGCACCCGTCGACCGTGACCGGACCGACCGTGTCGCCGGTCAGCTCCTGGACGACCTCGACGACGAGCCGCTGGTAGGGGTGGTCGGGGTCGCGGTAGGTGGCGGTGTCCCAGCCGGCCGCGACGCACGCGGCGAGCATCCCGGCGTGCTTGCCCGAGCAGTTCTGGCCCAGGGACGAGGGCCCGCGGCCCTCGGCGAGCCAGCGCTCCCGCTCCCCCTGGTTGAGGGGACGATCCGGCGTGTTCTGCAGCGCGGTCTCGTCCAGTCCGACCGAGGCCAGGATCCGGCGCGCGCCCTCCAGGTGGAAGGGCTCGCCGGAGTGGCTGGAGCAGGCCAGCGCCAGCAGCTCGCCGTCCAGGTCCGCGCCGGCGCGCAGCATCGCGACGGCCTGCAGCGGCTTGAGCGAGGACCGCGGCAGGATCGGCGCGTCGACCGGCCCGACCGAGACGACCGGCTCCCCGCCGGGCGCGACGGCGGCCACGACGCCGTGGTGCACCGACTCGACGAAGCCGTTGCGGACGACCTCCGCGACCACCGGCGCGGAGGCGAGGGGGCTGGGGGCGGGGCGCGACGGCATACCGGAGATCACCGGGCGCGGCGGTCCTTGACCGCCAGCAGCTCGCGGGCCTCCGCCGTGGACATCGGGGGCCGCTGCATGGTCGTGGCGAGACCGGCGGCGCGCTCGACCAGCTCGGCGTTGTGCTGGACCTGCTGGCCGCGGGCCATCATCAGGTTGTCCTCCATGCCGACCCGCAGGTGCCCGCCCATCGCGAGCGCGGCGGCCGCGATCGGCAGGTGCGCGCGGCCTATGCCGGTGGCCGACCAGCTGGTGACCTCGGCCGGGAGCATCTGCACGCCGGCGACCAGCGCCTCGACGGTGCCGGGCATCGCACCGGGCACGTTCGTGACGAAGTCGACGTGCACCCTGCCGCCGTAGGGCAGGCCGTGCGCGTCGATGAGCCGGCTCAGCGCGGCGAGGTGGCCGAGCTCGAAGATCTCGAACTCCGGCACCACCTCCTTCTCCTGCGCCTGCACGTAGAGGTCGCTCATGAAGCCGTGCGGGTTGAGGAAGACGTCGTCGCCGAAGTTGACGGTCCCGCAGGTCAGCGAGCAGGAGTCGGGCTCGGCGTCGAGCACGGTCAGCCGGTCCTCGAGCGGGTCCTTGACCGAGCCGCCGGTGGACAGCTGCACGACGAGGTCGGTGGCCTCGCGCAGCGCCTGGACGGTGTCGCGCAGGCGCACCGGGTCCAGCGTCGGCACGTGCCCGCGGTCGGAGTCGCGCACGTGCACGTGGATCAGGGCGGCGCCGGCCTGCTCGCACCGCTGCGCGGTCTCGACGAGCTCCTCGAGGGTCGTGGGCAGCTGCGGGAAGTCCGCCTTGGCGGTCTCGGCGCCGGTGGGCGCGACGGTGATCAGGGTCGAAGCCATGGGGCCGATCCTGCCAGCCGCCCGCACGCGGCCGGACGGCGACCTCGGTGGGGGTATGTCGTGCAACCGCTCAGGCGCGCGGGATGCGGGGGCGCTGGGTGGGCCGTTCGGTGCTGACCGGCACGATCGGCGTCTGCGCGGCCGAGACGTCGCCGGCCAGGAGCACGGCCGAGGGGTCGGTGGTGTACTTGACCAGCGCGAGGGCGATCGGGCCGTCTTCGTGGTGGCGTGCGACGCTCGTCAGCCGCCCCACGGGCCGGCCGCCGTCGACCGGCACAAGCTCGGCGCCGGGCTCGGGAGAGACGTGGCCGGAGCCGTCCAGGTGCAGGAAGACGACGCGGCGCGGCGGGCGCCCGAGGTTCTTGACGCGGGCGACCGTCTCCTGCCCGCGGTAGCAGCCCTTGTGCAGGTGGACGGCGGTGCGCAGCCAGTCCAGCTCGTGCGGGATCGAGCGGTGGTCGGTGTCCAGGCCGGCGCGCGGCCGCCAGGCCGCCACGCGCAGGGCCTCGGCGGCCCAGGTGCCGGCCAGCTCGCGGTCGCCGACGGCCGCCGCCAGCTCCTCGCGCGGCACCACCAGCTCGCGCCAGGCACGGCCGTGCCCGGGGTGCTCCTCGCCCACCGGGCCGTAGGCGTGGCTCTCCCCCACGACCGCCGGCCACGGGTCGACCCACGCGACCGGCTCGCCCTCGACGGACTCGGCGTCGACCGGCTCGCCGAGCACGGCATACCGGTCGGTGACGTCGGCGACCTCGACGCGGAGCATGAAGCGCATGGAGTCGAGCCAGGCGACCACCGCGGGGGCGTCGCCCGGCTCGGTCGTCATCCAGGTCGTCTCCCCGTCGTCGACGACGTGCAGCGCGTGCTCGACGTGCCCCTTGGGCGAGAGGACGAGGGTCTCGGCGGAGGTGCGCGGCGGCAGCGCCGACAGGTGCTGGGTGGTGAGGGAGTGCAGCCAGGTCAGCCGGTCGGGACCGGTGACCGTGACCACGCCGCGGTGGGACAGGTCGACCACGGCCAGGCCCTCCTCGAGGAGGACCTGCTCCTTGTGCGGGTTGCCGTAGTGGGCCGCGACGCCGGCGTCGGCGCCCGTGCCGGCCACGGCACCGGGACGGCTCAGCAGGACGCTCATACCGCCACGGTACGTCACGTGCGGGAACCTTCCAGAAGCTGGCTCTACACTGCAGCCCCATGGGGTTCGACGACACCACCACCGGCCGCGGGCCGGCACACGACGACCACGGCAGGCGCCGCTCCGGGCGGGGCCGGCGCCGGGCCGGACCGCTGGGCATCGCCGCGCGCTCGGTGGGCGTGCTGGTGCTGGTTGCCGTGGTCGCGGTCGGCCTCTACCTCTTCTACCTGCAGCGCACGGTCTCGGGCAACATCGAGCACGAGGACCTCAAGGGCGACAAGCAGAGCGAGATCACCATCTCCCCCGACGGGGCGCGCCAGCCCGGCGACGACCAGGCCGACCAGACCGGTGACGGGACCGAGGTGGACACCGACGGCGAGGACGGCACGGCGCCGATCGTCGGCGAGGACGGCCAGGCGCTCGACGTCGACGGCACGACCGTGCCGGTGACCACGCCCGAGCGCGACCCCGCGGCCGGCGACGCGCTGAACTTCCTCATCATCGGCAGCGACAGCCGCGACCTGTCGGTCGAGCGCGGACGCTCCGACGTCATCGTGCTGGCCCACGTCGACGACGCCCGCAGCAGGGTCGACCTGATCCACTTCCCCCGCGACCTGTTCGTGCCGATCGCCGGCACGGGCGGCAGCTCGAAGATCAACGCCTCCTACGCCTACGGCGGGGCGCCGCTGCTCGTCCAGACCCTGCAGCCGCTGGTCGACGTCCCCATCGACCACGTGGCGATCGTCAACTTCGAGAGCTTCAAGGGGATGACCGACGCGATCGGCGGCGTCGACGTCCAGGTGACCGAGTCCGGCGGCGGCTTCACCGCGGGCGTGCACCACATGAACGGGGAGCAGGGGCTGCGCTTCGTCCGCGAGCGCAAGTCGCTCTCCCAGGGCGACATCTCCCGCGGCGAGCGCCAGATGCAGTTCATCAAGGCGGTGCTGCGCAAGGCGCTGTCCCGGGACACCCTCACCAACCCGGTGCGGCTGGCCAGCTTCGTCGACGCGGCCACCACCAACGTCACGGTCGACGACAGCCTCAAGGTCTCCGACATGCGCAACCTGGCCATCTCGATGCGCGACGTGCGCGGCAGCGACATCCACTTCTGGCAGGGCCCGTGGTGCGGAATCGACATGCACCCGGTGGCCGGCTCGATCGTGCTGATGTCCGACTCGCAGATGGCCCGGCTCAGCGAGCACCTGCGCACCGACACGATGGACAGCTACGTCGACGACGTGTCGCCCAAGGCGGGCTTCGCCGGCAACTGCGGCTGAGGGTCCGCGTCGTCCGGGCGGGCGCCGGCGCGGGCGCCTGCCTACGGTGGAGGCACAGTCCCGTCAGCGGAGGAGCGACCATGCGCATCACCACCCAGGACCTCGAGCTGCTCTACGGCGCGCAGGTGACGGACCGGGACGGGGAGCGGGTCGGCGGGGTCGGGCACGTCTACCTCGACGACGCCTCCGGCCAGCCCGAGTGGGTCACCGTCAGGACCGGATGGTTCGGCGCCAGGCAGACGTTCGTGCCGCTCGCGGACGCCGACTTCGAGAACGGCATCATCCAGGTGCCCTACGACGCCGACTTCCTCAGGGACGCCCCGCACGTCGATCCCGGCGAGCATCCCGACGAGGAGGGCGAGGAGCGCCTGTACCGCTACTTCGGCCGATTACCGGAGGCCGGCGACCCGGTCCTGCAGGACCGGGGCGGGCAGGAGAAGGACGGCGACTACCGACAGGTCGAGCGGCGCGGCAGGAGGCGCCTGCGCAGGCACACCGGCACCGACCAGGGACGGTGAAGGCCGGGACGGTGAAGGCCGGGACGGTGAAGGCCGGGACGGTGAGGCCCCAGCCGGGACCCGGTGCTCAGACGCGCTTGAGCTCGGCCGAGACGTGGGACTGCAGGGCGTGGCCGGTCGCGGCCATGTCCATCACCCACATCATGTTGCCGCCGACGTAGCCGTAGAGCCGGTGCGCGGCGGAGTACTCCTTGGCGTGAGGGCTGCGCATGACGCCGTCGGTCTGCAGCTCGACCTTGGCCGGGGACATCTCGCCGGCGTACATCTCCACGATGCCGGTCGGGTGGGCGAGGAGCAGCTCGACCTCCTTGCCGTCCTCCTGCGGCCGCCAGAAGCCGGTCTCCACGGCCGCGGGACGCTCCTTGTTGCCGTCGGCGTCGAGCAGCCAGGCCCGGGAGGTCCACATCAGGAAGGGACGGCCGTCGTGGGTGACGTCCACCTCCTGGCCGAAGTGGCGCGACTCCATGGAGGGGTAGCCGACGACGCCGGCGCCGGCCCACGAGCCGATCATCCAGGCCAGGGGGGCGCACTGCGGGTGCATGGTGGGGTCGATCTCGATGGGCACGCCCCCATCGTAGGTGGAGCCGGTCAGCCGCCCAGGGCCTCGCCGACGAAGATCATCGCCACCAGGTAGGGCACGACGCCGACGACGAGCACCGAGGCGACCGCCGCGACCAGCCGGGGGCGCGTCTGCGCCATCGTGGGCAGCGGCGCCATCACGGTGCGCAGGGCGTGGCTCAGCGCCCCGGCGGCCACGCCGACCAGCAGCCACGTCGTCCACTGCTCGTCGGTGGCGAGCGCGACCACGACCGCGGCCCCGCCCCCGGCGACCATCGCCAGGGCGGTCAGCCACTGCTCCGCCGCCCGCACCCGGCCGAGGAGGTCGGTGAGGGCCGAGGCCAGCGCGGCGGCCAGTGCCGCCACGACCATCGAGCGGCCCTCCGGCGTGTGCACCGGCGGCACGAGCAGCGCGCCGCCGGCCGCGAGCGCCAGGGCCAGGACGACCGAGCTCACCGACTCGGTGAGCCGGGGACGTCCGTCGACGCGCAGCAGCTGGTGCCCGAAGGCGACGATCATCCCGATGCTCAGCGCGGCCGGCACCCACACCAGCCAGGGCTCCGAGTCCCGCAGGGTGACGGCCAGCACGAGGGCGAGCGAGCCGAGCAGCACGACCACCAGCGACCCGCGCGGCGCGGGCAGGCCGAGCGCCCCCGCCCAGCCCCAGGCCAGCACGGCGCCGCACGCGGCGACGGCGACGGCCAGCACGACCGGGGAGGCCAGTGCGGCGACCGCCAGCACGACCGCG
>QEUR01000199.1 GCA_003577095.1 Acidobacteriota bacterium | reverse complement strand
GAAGACGAGGGCGACGAGGTAGGAGAGCGCCCCGAGCCCGAGGACGGCCTGGACCGTCGGGCCGAAGAGCGCCATGATGACGGCGGCGACGCGGACCCAGCTGCGGCCGAGGTAGACGGGGACGCCGGAGAGGGTGCCGATGCGCCAGCCGGGGGTCCTCATGGGGACCCAGCGTATGCGGTGCTGTCGGACCCCGTCCGTAGAGTGGCCGGCATGGAGCCAGCCCTGTCCCCCTCCCGGGCCGCCGACTTCATGCAGTGCCCCATGCTCTACCGCTTCCGGGTGGTGGACCAGCTGCCGGAGCCGCCGAGCGCGGCCGCGGCGCGGGGCACGCTGGTGCACGCGGTCCTGGAGCGGCTCTTCGACCTGCCCGCCGCGCAGCGGACCACCGCCGCGGCGACCGCCCTGCTGCCGCAGGAGTGGGAGCGGATGGTCGAGCTGGAGCCCGAGCTGGCCGGCCTGCTCGCCCACGAGGACGGCGGCAGCGTGGCGGTGGAGGACTGGTTCGACCAGGCGGCCGCCTTCGTGGAGCGGTGGTTCACCCTCGAGGACCCGACCCTGCTGGAGCCCGCCGAGCGCGAGCTCTACGTCGAGGCCAAGGTCGGGGACCTGACCGTGCGCGGCTATGTCGACCGGCTCGACGAGGCGCCCGACGGGCGGCTGCGGGTGGTCGACTACAAGACCGGTCGGGCGCCGTCGGAGGCCTTCGAGGCGAGGGCCCTGTTCCAGCTGAAGTTCTACGGGCTGGCGCTGTGGCGCAGCCGGGGCGTGCTGCCCTCGCGGCTGCAGCTGGTCTACCTGCGCGACGGCCAGGTGCTCTGGATCGACCCGACCGAGGCCGAGCTGCTCGCCACCGAGCGCAAGATCCGGGCGCTGTGGGCGGCCGTGGATCTGGCCGCGCGCACCGGCGACTGGCGGCCCCGGCCCGGGCGGCACTGCTCGTGGTGCGCGCACCAGGCCCTCTGCCCGGCCTTCGGCGGCACTCCCCCGCCGCTGCCGCCCGACGCGCTGCAGCGGGCGCTGGACCCGCGCTCGGCCGGGCGCACGGACAAGCGGGCCGCCGACGCCGAGGTCGTCTGAGGGCCCTCAGCCCCGAGCACCACCGTCGTCGCGCCGGCGCAGGTAGCGCTCGAACTCGCGGGCGATCGCGTCGCCGGAGGCCTCGGGCAGGTCGGCGGTGTCCTGGGCCTCCTCGAGCTGGCGCACGTAGTCGGCCACCTCCTCGTCGGTGGCCGCGAGCTCGTCGACGCCACGCTCCCAGGCACGGGCCTCCTCGGTCAGGGCCGTGTCGTCGATGACGCAGTCGAGCAGCTCCTCGACCCGGCCCAGGAGGGCCAGAGACGCCTTGGGCGAGGGCGCGCCCCCGGCGTAGTGCGGCACCGCCGCCCAGCAGGAGAGCACCGGGACGTCCAGCTCCTGGGCCTCGTCGGCGAGCACGCCGACGATGCCGGTCGGCCCCTCGTAGGTGCTGGCCTCCAGGTCCTCCATGCTCTCCAGCAGGTCGGGGTCCTCCGAGGTCATGCTCACCGGGATCGGCCGGGTGTGCGGGACGTCGGCCAGCAGCGCCCCGAGCAGCACCATCATCTGGGCGCCCTGGTGCACGACGTAGGCCAGCACGTCGGAGGCGAAGGAGCGCCACCGCACGGAGGGCTCGATGCCGTGGATGAGGATGACGTCGCGCCCGATCGGGGTGTCGCGGGCCAGCATGATCCGCGTCGTGGGCCAGCGGATGGTGCGCTGCCCGTCGATCCGGATGGACTGGGGACGGTTGACCTGGAAGTCGTAGTAGTCCTCCGGGTCCACGGCCGCCACCACCTGGGCGTCCCAGACGCTCGCCAGGTGCTCGACCACCGCAGAGGCGCTCTCCCCCGCGTCGTTCCAGCCCTCGAAGGCGGCGATCACGACCGGGTCGCGCAGCTCGCCGGTCTCCCGCAGCTCGATCATCCATCACCTCTCACGGCTCGGCCCTGCCGGGCTGGGCAGGACACGTGCTCAACCCTACGTCCCAGCGGGCTACGGTGGGGCGGTGCGACCACCGGCCGACCTCCCCCAGCTCCCCGCCGCGGTCCTGTGGGACATGGACGGCACCCTGGTGGACAGCGAGCCGTACTGGATGGCCGAGGAGGAGGCGATCGTCGCCGACGCCGGCGGCGTCTGGCGGCACGAGGACGCGCTGGAGCTGGTGGGCAACGACCTGCTCGTCTCGGCCCGCATCATCCTGGAGCGCTCCCCGGTCACCGGCACGCCCGAGGAGGTCGTCGAGCGGCTGCTCGCCGGGGTGGTCGCGCGGATGAGCGCGGAGATGCCGTGGCGGCCCGGCGCGCAGGAGCTGCTGTCGGCGCTGGTCGACCAGGGCGTGCCGTGCGCGCTGGTGACGATGTCGTGGAAGCCCCTCGCCGACGTGCTGCTCGACCGCCTCCCGCCGGACACCTTCGCCGCCGTCGTCACCGGCGACCAGGTCCGGCTGGGCAAGCCGCACCCCGAGCCCTACCTCGAGGCGGCCCGCCGCCTCGACGTCGACCCGGCGCGCTGCGTGGCGGTCGAAGACTCCCCCACCGGCGCCGCCTCCGCCACCGGCGCGGGCGTGCCGACGGTCGTCGTGCCGCACATCGTGGAGGTGCCAGAGATGCCCGGCGTTGTCCAGCTGCCGACCCTCGCCGGGGTGGACCCGCACGGGCTGGCGGCGGCGGCCCGCTCCGTGCAGGTCTGACTCAGAGGCGCACGCCCAGGAGCGCGTCGACCGCCTCCGGCACCAGCGGCGAGGCGGGCTCGCCGTCGAGGACCGCCCTCGCCCACGCGTCGACCTCGGCGAGCGCGCGGGGGCTGCCCAGGTCGTCGGCCAGCGCCGCGCGCATCCGCGCCACCGTCTGCGCCCCCAGCCCCGTGGGGTAGCCGGCGGAACAGGCCTCGGCGGCGGAGCGCCATACCGACAGGCGCTGCTCGGCGGCCGCGAGCAGGGCGGGCGTCCACTCCCACTCGGTGCGGTAGTGCTGGGCCAGCAGCACCAGCCGGACGGCCATCGGGTCCACTCCCTGCTCGAGCAGCCGGGAGACGAGCACCAGGTTGCCCTTGGACTTGCTCATCTTCTCGCCCTCGAAGGCGACCATCGCCTGGTGCACGTAGGCCTGCGCGAAGGGCGCCCCGCCCTGCAGCGCGGCCGCCTGCACGGCGCTCATCTCGTGGTGCGGGAAGATCAGGTCGGTGCCGCCGCCCTGCACGTCGAACCCGGTGCCGAGGTAGCGCTGGGCGATCGTCGAGCACTCGATGTGCCAGCCGGGGCGGCCGCGGCCGAGGCTGCCGCCGTCCCAGTGCGGCTCACCCTCGCGGCCCGCGCGCCACAGCAGCGGGTCCAGCTCGTCCCGCTTGTCCGCGCGCCCCGGGTCGCCCCCGCGCTCGGCGAAGACGTCCATCATCTGCGCGCGGTTCCAGCCGGAGACCGTCCCGAAGGTGGGCTGCTGCGCCAGGTCCAGGTAGTAGTCGGCCCGGCCGGCCCCCTCGACGGTCGCCTCGTCCTCCGGCACCGGGACGGGGTATGCCGTGCCGTCGGCGAGCAGCTTCTCGACCGCCTCGACGTCGTCCGGGATGCCGTCGACGGCGCTGACGTAGTGGTCGGGCGGGATGACGCGCAGGGCCTCCATGTCCGCGAAGAACAGGGCGATCTGGCCGGCGGCCAGCTCCCGCCAGTCCACGCCGTCGCGCTCGGCGCGCTCCAGCAGCGGCTCGTCGACGTCGGTGACGTTCTGCACGTAGCGGACGTCCAGGCCGCTGTCGCGCCAGACGCGCTGGAGCAGGTCGAAGGTCACGTAGGTCGCCGCGTGCCCGATGTGGGTGGCGTCGTAGGGGGTGATGCCGCACACGTAGAGGCGGGCGGTCCCGTCCACCGGGCTGGTGCGCACCCGCGAGCCGGTCGCGGTGTCGTGGACGGTGAGCGGCCCGCCGCGCTGCTCGAGGGACAGGGTGGGCACGTCGACCGGGGACCAGGACTTCACGGGGCCCAAGCCTACGTGGCCCGCCCTCACCACAACGGCCAGGGCAGGGGGTAGCGGCCGCCGGGCGGCAGCGGCATGGTGCCGTTCCCGAGCAGCTCCTCGGTCCGGCCCACCAGCGCGTCGACCTCCGCAGGTGCGAGGAGCTCGGCCAGCGCGGTGGACGTCGCCGGGCGGTCCAGCGCGTCCAGCAGGCGGCGCAGGGCGGTCCGGTCCTCCTCGCGCAGCGGCTCGCCCGCCCAGCCCCACAGGACGGTGCGCAGCTTGTCGTCGACGTGCAGGCACAGCCCGTGGTCGAAGCCGCGCAGGCGCCCGGCCAGGTCCCGGGTCAGGTGCGCGGCCTTGCGGTCGGCGTTGGTCAGGACCGCGTCGAGGACCGCCATCGAGCGCAGGTCGGGGTCGTCGGCGTGCGCGACGACGACCTCCTCGCCCTCGGCCCCGGTGCCGGAGACGACGCCGAGCCAGCCCGGCCCGAGCCGGTCCGGGGGCAGCACCTCGACCAGCCCCGCCGACGGGTCGGCCAGCCGCTCCGGCGTCTGCCGCACCCACCACTGCACCGACCCCGGACCCAGCGGGCCCTCGCGCAGCAGGGTCGGGGGCACCAGGTCCCACCCGCCCGCCGCCGAGACGAGGTATGCGGCCACCTCCCGGGCGGCGAGGGTGCCGGTCGGGAAGTCGGCCAGGGGGCGCTCGCCGCGCACCGGCTTGTAGACGGCCTGGTGACCGGTCGCGGAGCCGTCCGCGTCGACGAGGTCGACGAGCACGGTCAGGTTGGAGGCCTCGGTGAGGACACCGACCGGCTCCAGCGCGAGGCTGCCGAGCAGCCCGAGAGCCGCCTCGTCCTCCAGCAGCGGCCCGGTGGTCACCGCCGGTAGCCGTTGGCCCGCGGGCAGACGTGCCCCGTCGGGTCCAGCGGCTGGCCGCAGAACGGGCAGGAGGGCCGGCCGCCCTCGAGGGATGCGGTGCAGCGCTGGGCGAAGGCGCGGGCGCGGGCGGGCTCGAGGACCACGGTGAGCGTCTGGGGCGGCAGGCCGCTCCACGGGTGGTCGGCGTCCGGGTCGAGCTCAAGCAGGTCCTCCTCGTCGGGGCGGTCGTGCGCCTCGAGGACGACCCGCTGCCGGTCCGGCTGCCAGGCGACGGACAGGCGCTGGACGCGGAAGTCGTCGTCGAAGGGGCTGTCCAGGGCGGCGGTGTCGAGGTAGGCGGCCGCCGCCTCCTCCGAGCCCTCGACGGGGGCGACCTGGTCGAGCAGCTCGACGAGGGAGACCCCCAGCAGGCGGACCTGCTCCTTCTCCAGGGACACGGTCGTGCGGCGGTCCCCGTCGGTGGCCTGGAGGAAGAAGGTGCGCTGCCCCGGGGGCCCCACGCTCCCGGCGACGCAGCGCTCCGGCGGGTCGTAGAGCGAGTGCGGCATGACGTCTAGCCTACGGCCGTCCCGGCGGCGCGCCGTCGCGGTCGGTGCCCGCGCCGCCGCCGACGTCGGCGTCGCCGCTGCCGCCGTCCTCCGCGGTGAGCCGGGCGAGGAGGGCGGACAGGTCGACGGGGTCGCTGCCGGTGTCGTTGGTGCGCAGCACGAAGGGCCGGCGGTCGGTGCGGTGCACCAGGCTGACCGAGGCCGGGTCGACCACGATCCGCTGGAACTCGTCCAGAGGAGTGGCGAGGGCCTCGGCGAGCACCGCCTTGATGACGTCGCCGTGGCTGACCGCCACCCAGACCGAGGCCGGTCCGTGCCGCTCCTCCACCCGGCGGTCCCACGCGCGGACCGCGGCGACCGCGCGGGCCGCCATCTGCGCCATACCCTCGTGCTCGTGCTCAGGGTGCGGCGGGAAGGTGACCGTCGAGGGCGCGTCCTGGACCTGGCGCCACAGCGGGTCCTGCGCGAGCTCCTTGAGGGGGCGGCCGGTCCAGGCGCCGTAGCGGGCCTCCCCCAGGTCCGGCTCGACCTCGAGCGGCGGGCCGCCCTCGAGGGCGGCCAGGATCTCCTCGGCCGTCTCCCGGCAGCGCTGCAGCGGGCTGGTGACGACGGCGGCCACGCCCGTGCCGCGCAGCCGGGCGCCCACGCGGCGGGCCTGGTCCAGGCCCGTCTCGTCCAGCCCGGT
>QEUR01000198.1 GCA_003577095.1 Acidobacteriota bacterium | reverse complement strand
GGGGTGCCGGGCGGCCCGTTTTGGTCCAGCCCGGCACCCTCATGTAAAGTTGCTTCTCGCTGCCTGCGGGCCCGGACGGACCGGCAGGACCACAGCCCGCCCCTATAGCTCAGTCGGTAGAGCGTCTCCATGGTAAGGAGAAGGTCAACGGTTCGATTCCGTTTGGGGGCTCTGGCAGGCCGGCCGCAGGTCGACCTCCCGAGGCGGGATAGCTCAGCTGGTTAGAGCGCACGACTCATAATCGTGAGGTCGCGGGATCGAGCCCCGCTCCCGCTACCGAGCACCGCCGTACCACCACCATTTTCCGAGAGTAGGTTGCACCAGTGGCCACCAAGAGCGCCGACGTCCGCCCCAAGATCACTCTGGCGTGCACGGAGTGCAAGGAGCGCAACTACATCACCAAGAAGAACCGGCGGAACAACCCCGACCGGCTCGAGCTGCTGAAGTTCTGCCCGCGCGACGGTCGGCACACGATCCACCGCGAGACCCGCTGAGCAAAGCCGGTCCGCCCGGCACCGGCTCAGCGCACCACGAGGCCGTCACCCGAGAGGGTGGCGGCCTTCGTCGTCGGGCGGGGCCTGTGCGCGCGGTGGTCGTCGCACGGGGGCCGTGCGCGCCCGTAGCTCTGGCACAAGGGTTCGCCGCCGAGCCACGACCGACGCCTGCTGCTGTTCGGTCCTGCGGTGCCGGTCCTGCAGTTGCGGGGTCATAGCGCGACAACTGCAGGACCGAGAACGCAGGACGCTCCCTGGGGCACGCATCCGCACCGTTAGGCTGACCCGCATGCCGCTCAACACCGACTTCGCCGGCCGGGAGTACCCGCCCGCCGGGCCCTTCCCCGTCACCCGCGAGGAGGTCGTCGCCTTCGCCGAGGCGCTCGGCTCGACCGTCGCCGCCCACCGCGACCCGGCGGCCGCGCAGGAGCTCGGCTATCCCGACGTGGTCGCCCCGCCGACCTTCGCGGTGAGCCTGGGGGCTTCACCCACCACCGGCCCATCGTCGCCGGCGACGTCCTCACCGGCGTGCTGCACGTGGACCGGATCCGCGAGGCCGGCGGGCACGGCATGGTCTCCACCCGGGTGGAGCTGGCCGACGACGAGGGGCGCCCGGTCACCACCGTCACCTCCACCATCGTGGTCAGGGGGGAGGGCTGATGAGCGAGCTCACCACGTACCCGGAGGAGCTGAGCCGCACCGTCGCCGTGGACCGCCCCCGGCTGGTGGCCTACGCCGACGCCTCCGGCGACCAGAACCCGATCCACCAGGACGAGGAGTTCGCCCGCTCCGTCGGGCTGCAGGACGTCATCGCGCACGGCATGTGGACGATGGGTGCCGCGCTCGACGTCGTCACCGCCTACGTCGGCGGCGACCCGGGGCGCATCCTGTCCTGCTCGACCCGGTTCACCGGCATGGTCGTCGTCCCCGAGGGAGAGACCGTCGACGTCGTCGTCGAGGGGACGGTGCGCAAGACCGACACGGAGGCCGGCACCCAGACTCTGGAGATCTCCGCGACCTGCGGCGGCGAGAAGGTCCTCGGCCGCTGCCAGGCCGTGGTCCGCGCATGACGCAGTCCCTCGCCGGGCTCACCACCATGCGGGTCGGCGGGCCGCCCCGCCGGCTCCTCACCGCCACCACCGAGGCCGAGCTGGTCGAGGCGGTGCGCGAGGTGGACGAGGCCGGGGAGCCCCTCCTCGTCGTCGGGGGCGGGTCCAACCTGCTCGTCGCCGACGACGGCTTCCCCGGCACCGTCGTCCTGGTGCGCACCGCCGGCGTCGAGGTCCCGGACGAGTCCGCCTGCGGCGGGGTGACGGTCACGGTCGCCGCGGGCGAGAACTGGGACGACGTCGTGGCCCGTGCCGTGGAGGAGGGCTGGTCGGGGATCGAGGCGCTCTCGGGCATCCCCGGTGCCACCGGCGCGACGCCCGTCCAGAACGTCGGCGCCTACGGCCAGGAGGTCGCCCAGACGATCGCCCGGGTCCGGGTCTGGGACCGGGCAGAGGGGCGCGTCCGCACGATGTTCCCGACCGACCTGGAGTTCTCCTACCGGCACTCCCTGCTCAAGGGCTCCATGCTCGGCGCCGGCGCAGCCACCCCCCGCTACGTCGTGCTCACCGTGACCTTCTCCCTGCGGCCCACCGAGCTGTCGCAGCCGGTCGGCTATGCCGCGCTCGCCGCCGGTCTGGGCGTCGAGCTGGGGGCCCGGGTCCCGCTGGCCGACGCCCGCGACGCGGTGCTGGAGCAGCGACGCAACCGCGGCATGGTGCTCGACCCTGCCGACCACGACACCTGGTCCTGCGGCTCGTTCTTCACCAACCCGATCCTCACGCACGAGCAGATGGCCGCGGTGCGGGAGCGCGCGGCGGAACGGCTGGGCCCCGACGGGCCGACGCCGCCGGAGTTCCCGGCCGGCGACGAGGACCACGTCAAGACGTCGGCCGCCTGGCTCATCGACAAGGCTGGCTTCACCAAGGGCTACGCGACCCGCGACGGGCGTCCGGCCGGGCTCTCGACCAAGCACACCCTGGCCCTGACCAACCGCGGCACGGCCCGCGCGGAGGACGTGCTCGCCGTCGCCCGCGAGGTGCGCGACGGGGTCGAGGAGGCCTTCGGGGTGCGGCTGGTCAACGAGCCGGTGCTCGTCGGACTCGAGCTCTGACCCAACCTGCTCAGACCGGGGCCTGCACCTGCAGCCCGGGAAACCGCCGGAAGTCCTGGTCACGCGTGACGAACGTCGCCCCGTGCTGGACCGCGACCGCGGCGTGAGCGGCGTCCGCGACCAGGTTGCCATGCGCACCAGCGGCGCGCGCCAGCTCCACCGCGGTCTCCCAGCAGCCGGGGAGCGGCTTGAGCACCACGATCCCCGGCTGGCGGACCAGGTCGCTCAGCGCGTCGGCGGCGTCGTCCAGCGATGCCGGAGGGTCGAAGACCCGCGGGTGGGTGAGCACCCGAAGGGCGCCGGTCAGCACGGCGTCGCTCACCCCGACCCGCTCGCCACCCGCCAGCACGTCCTGCAGCCACCGGCGGACCTCGTCCTGCTCGGCACCCTCTCGGACGATGTCGACGAGGACGTTGACGTCAAGCGCCAGCATCAAGGCCGTCCATGAGGTCGAGGAGCTCGTCGCCGCGGGCCAGGTCGACCCCGGGACGCAGGGGGCCGGTCCGCACCGTGCGGATCGCGACCGGCCGGTCCGTCGCCGGACTGCGCCGGGAGGCGAGTGCCCCTCGCAGAGCTTCCTCGATGAGGGACGTCACGGTGCGCCGCTCGCGCAGCGCGGTCTCGCGGACCTCGTCGTAGAGGTCCTGCGGGAGCCGGACCGTGGTGCGCATGACGTCATCATATCGAGACGACATACATATGTCACACCTATGGATCTCCATGGAAACCCACGGCCGTGCCTCCGTGCGTCATGGTCGGCCTATGAGGTTCGCCCTGCTGGTCGTTGCCACGCTGCTCCTCGCGGGCTGCGTGTCCGCGACCGGTCCGGCGCCCGGGACCGTGGGCGACCAGGGCCCCACCACCCGGATCGTCGGCGCGGACCAGGAGCTGGTCGCGAACGGCATCCTCATGCAGGCCACGGAGGACGCCCCGGTCGAGATCTGCGTGGGCGGGGTGGCCGAGTCCCTGCCGCCCCAGTGTGGTGGCCCCGTGCTCCTCGGGGACTTCTCCTGGGACGACGTGGGGCCGCGGCGCGCCTCCGGTGTCACCTGGACCGACGAACCCTGGTATGCCGTCGGCACCTTCGACGCCGAGGGCGGACCTCTGGGGTCGGTCACCCTCAGCAGGCCGGTGAGCGCCGACCCGCCCGCCGGCTATGTCGTGCCCACCCCAGAGGACATCACCTTCCCCCAGCTGTGCGAGGACCCGTTCCGCGGCGGCAGCCAGGACGCGGGGGGCGACCTGGCCGCCCAGGAGGAGCTGGCGGCGGCGCTCACGGGCCTGGACGGCTACGTCCCCGTGGGTGTCCGACGGGTCCAGCCTCTACAACGTCGTCGCGACGGGAGACGCGGACGAGGTGTTCGGGCAGCTAGGCGACGTGTGTGGGGGGCGGCCTGTGCGTGGGGCCGCGCGACCTGCCGACGCAGGACGACCTGCTCGAGGCGCAGGCGGCGGTCGGCGAGCTGCGGGCCGAGCTGCACCTGCTCCACTGAGTTCAGAGGACCTGAACAGTCACAGTCTCGTCGCCCCCTTACAACTCCTTCTTATAGGGCATATGCTGCCGTCACCGTTGGTCAAGGAGGACCTGATGAGGAAAGGTCGCAGCTCTCGCACTCGTCGTTGCGGTGGCGCTGCCCGCGTCCGCAGCTGTCGAGCGGGACTCGGGTTGGTTCTACGACAGTCAGTGCAATTCCTGGACGGACCCGTACACGCACGCAGAGTGGTACGGGAAGGCAGAGATCATGGGGCCGGGGAGCAGCTACTACGTCGTCACCCCGACCTACTCATCGTGGAGGGCCTTGAACGTCAAGGGTATGGCCCAGGGCGGCTACTGGGCCGCGACCGGTAATCCCTACCTGGATGAAGAGGATACGTACGCCTACTGCGGTGACGGAACGTCATAGGACGTCGTCCGACATCGTGAAGGACACAAGGCCGCCGCGACGGCTCAGAGCCGGACTGTTCCTGCTCAGCGTGGCCCTCACTGCGTGCAGCGGGTCGACGGGGCCGGCGCCATCCTCTACCTCGGCCTTTGAGGGCATGAACGTCGACGAGTCTCGGAGAGCACGCGCCGACGCCGCCCGGGCCGAACAGGTGGCTCGAGCTCAATGTCTGCAGGACGCGGGGTTCCCAGCGGATCTTCAGAGTGACGGCAACATCCGGGTGAAGGTCACCCCGGACCAGCAGACGGCCTACCAGGCCGCGTCGGAGGTGTGCGACGAACAGGTCGATCCGGGCCTGGCAGCTCTGCCCCTGAACGACGCCGAGCTGGAGTGGCTCTACGGCGAGTACGTCGCCTCATACGAATGCTTGAAGGCTCAGGGCTATGACCCGATCCAGCCGCCCAGTCTGCAGGCCTACATCGGTGTCTATCGGAGCGGCGCGCCGACCTGGTCGCCCTACGAGTCGCCCGAGCGGGCCGGAGGGCTTCCCAGGACCGCCTGCCCAGAGCCTGATCTGTACGCCACCGACCGCTGACCCAGCCAGGCGTCGACCTCGGGGAGGATCACCTGCTTGACCGGCGCGGGTGCGAAGGAGCCGTCGACCGAGGCGCGGGCGAGCTCGGCCAGCTCGGCGTCGGACATGCCGTGGTCGACACGGGCGCTGACGTACTGGTCGACCAACCTGCTGCCGAACAGGAGCGGGTCGTCCGCACCGAGGGCGACACGGGCACCGGCGTCGACCAACGTGCGCAGCGGCACGTCCCGCAGGCTCGGGTAGACACCCAGCGCGACGTTGCTGGTGGGGCACACCTCGAGCGTGACTCCGGTCTCGACGACCCGGCGCAGCACCTCGGGGTCCTCGGCCGCCCGCACCCCGTGCCCGAGCCGGTCCGGGAGCAGGTGCTGCAGCGCCACGTCGACGTGGTCCGCCCCGAGCAGCTCGCCGGCGTGGGGGACGCTCGCCAGCCCGGCGCGCGCGGCGATGCGGAAGGCCGGGGCGAACTCGCTCGTCATACCCCTCCGTTCGTCGTTGGACAGCCCGAAGCCGACCACCGCCCCGGCGCCCTCGCCGGCATATTGCGCGGCGAGCCGGGCGAGCGTGCGCGCCTCGAGCGGGTGGCGCATCCGGCTGGCTGCGACGACGACCGCGACCTGGGTCCCGGTCGCGGCGGTCGCGGCCCGGGCCTCGTCGAGCACGATCTCCAGCGCTGGGGTGATCCCGCCGACGAAGGGCGCGTAGGAGGTGGGGTCCACCTGGATCTCCAGCCAGCGCGAGCCCTCGGCCGCGTCGTCCTCGGCGGCCTCGCGCACGATCCGGCGCATGTCGGCCTCGCCCCGCACGCACGCGCGCGCCGCGTCGTAGAGCCGCTGGAAGCGGAACCACCCGCGCTCGTCCATGCCGGAGAGCTCCGGCGGCCACCTGGTTGTGAAGGCCGAGGGCAGGCGCATGCCGTGCCGCTCGGCCATCTCGCGCACGGTGCTCACCCGCATCGAGCCGGTGAAGTGCAGGTGCAGGTGGGCCTTGGGCAGCGCCCGCAGGTCGCGTCCCGAGGTCGCGGGCGACGTGGTGGTAGCCATCGAGGGACATGTATACCCGCAGGGGGCAGCCCCTCGCGCGGCCCGGGGGCCAGCACCCGTGTACCCGTCGGCCCCGGCGCCTACTGTGGACGCCGTGCCAGTCATCCAGACCCGTTCGCTCACCAAGCGCTACGGCAGCAGCCAGGTGGCCGCCCTCGACAGCCTGACGGTGGAGGTAGGCGAGGGCGTCACCGGCCTCGTCGGTGCCAACGGCGCGGGCAAGTCGACGCTCATCAAGGTGCTCCTCGGGCTGCTGTCGCCCACCTCCGGCGACGCGGAGGTCCTCGGCCACGACATCCGCACGGGCGGGACGCAGATCCGCACCCTCGTCGGGTACATGCCCGAGCACGACTGCCTGCCGCCGGACATGCGCGCCATCGACTTCGTCGTGCACATGGGCCGGGTCTCCGGACTGCCGCCGGCCGCCGCCCGCGAGCGCGCCGCCGACGTGCTGCGGCACGTGGGCCTGGCCGAGGAGCGCTACCGGCTCATGGGCACCTACTCCACCGGTATGAAGCAGCGCGCCAAGCTCGCCCAGGCCCTCGTCCACGACCCACGGCTGGTGATGCTCGACGAGCCGACCAACGGCCTGGACCCCGCCGCCCGCGACGACATGCTCGCGCTGGTGCGCAGGATCGGGCACGACTTCGGCATACCGGTGCTCGTCACCTCCCACCTGCTCGGCGAGCTGGAGCGGATCAGCGACCACGTCGTCGTCCTCGACGGCGGGCACCTGCTGCGCTCGGAGGCCACGCAGGCGTTCATGGCCTACACCGGCACGGTGCTGGTGGAGGTGATCGGCGGTGACGGTGCGGGCGCCGACGCGCAGACGTCGATGGGGGAGGCGCTCGCGGCGCGCGGGGTGACCTGCCGCCCGGTTGGCGCGCTCATCGAGGTCGACCCCCTCGACG
>QEUR01000197.1 GCA_003577095.1 Acidobacteriota bacterium | reverse complement strand
CCCCGCCGGCACCGCACCCGCCGCCACCGCACCCGACCTGGCCGCCACCGGGCCGGACACCTCCCTGATCGACCTCACGCCCGAGTCCATCTCGCCGGACCCCCTCCTCGCCACCAGGGACCTGCCCGACCTCTACTCCCGGCACTGCTCCGGCAGCGTCGGCGGGACCGAGGTGGTCCGCTGCACGGCCGGAGACCCGGACGGAGACCTCGACGTCGCCGTCGTCGGCGACTCCAAGATCGGCCAGTGGGGCGACGTCCTCGAGCGGATCGCGAGCGACGAGAGATGGACGCTGCACCTCTACATCCGGGACGGGTGCCCCTGGAGCTCGGCCTCGGTCGACGACGACGGCAGCTGCCTGCTCTGGGGCCAGAGCGTCCACGAGCTGCTGCTCGGCCCGGAGCGGCCCGACGTGGTCATCGTGTCCGGGGTCAAGCAGGGAGCCGGGGAGGGCACCCGGCAGGAGCGCAGGGACCGGCTCGCGGCGGGCTACGTCGCCTACTGGTCGGACCTCGCGGAGGTGGGGGTGCCCGTCGTGGTGCTCTCGGACTCCCCGAACCCGGGCGGGAGACACGTCTACGAGTGCGTCTCCGAGCACCGCCAGGACGTCTCCCCGTGCACCTTCGACCGCTCCGACGGCAGCGGCACCGGGGCGCTGAGAGCGGCAGCGGCGCGGGTGCCGACCGCGACCTTCCTGACGATGAACGACTGGATCTGCCCGCTGGAGGAGTGCCCTCCGGTCATCGGTGACGTGCTGGTCTACCGGCAGGGTTCCCACATCACCAACACGTACGCCGTCACGCTGCTCGAGCCGTTGCGCGCCAGGCTGGTGCCGGCGGTGGAGTCGGCGCTGGCCGCGCTGCCTCAGCCGGCCGCGTCGTAGGACTCCACCACCGCCACGTCGAGCGGGAACTCCACGGGGAAGCTCCCGAAGAGCAGCTCGCCCGCGGCCCTGGCCGCCTCGGCGACGGCGGTCGCGGCCTCGTCGGCCAGCTCCTCCGGCGCGTGCACGATCACCTCGTCGTGGAGGAAGTAGACGAGCTCCGGGCGCCCGTCCGCAGGCCCCGTCCCGGCCAGCCTTCTGCGCAGGTGCCCCATCCAGCACAGCGCCCACTCCGCCGCGGTCCCCTGGACGACGAAGTTCCTCGTGAATCGACCCCAGTCGCGCGCCACCTGCCGGGCCCGCCGCTCCGCGGCCGCGCCGGCGCCGGGCTGCTGGGCCGCCGACTGCGCGTCGCGCCACCACGCAGAGGGCGGGGGTGACGTCCGGCCCAGCCAGGTGCTGACCCGCTCGCCGCGCTCGCCCGTGCGCGCCGCCGCCTCGACCAGCCCGATCGCCCGCGGGTAGGCACGGGTGAGCCGGGGCATCAGGGCGCCGGCCTCGCCGGTCGTGGCGCCGTACATCGCGCCGAGCATCGCCACCTTCGCGTGCTGGCGGGTCTCGACCACCCCCTGGTCGACGAGCGCCTGGTAGAGGTCGCCCGCCGACGCCGCCCGCGCCATCTGCTCGTCACCGGACATCGCGGCCAGGACGCGCGGCTCGAGCTGTGCGGCGTCGGCGACGACGAGCCGCCAGCCCGGGTCGGCGCGCACGGCCGAGCGGATCTCCTTGGGCAGCTGGAGGGCGCCCCCACCGCGGCTCGCCCAGCGTCCGGTGACGACCGCGCCGGGCACCCAGTCGGGGCGGAAACGCCCGTCGCGCACCCAGCTGTCCATCCACGCCCAGCCGTTTGCCGTGTGCAGCCGGCTGAGCTTCTTGTAGCGCAGCAGCGGCTCCACCACCGGGTGGTCGAGCCGGGCGAGCTCCCACTTGCGGGTGCTGGACACCTCGAGCCCAGCGCGGCGCAGCGTGGCGACGAGGTCGACGGCGGAGTCCGGGTTGAGCTGCGGCGCGCCCAGTGCCGCCCGCACCTGCTCGCACACCTCGGCCAGCACCGACGGCCGTCCACCGTAGCGGTCCCGCTCCCCCAGCAGCTCGGTCAGCCGGCGGTCGTGCTCCTCGGCGCTGAACGGGACGCCCGCGTGGTTAAGCTCCTGGGCGATGAGGCCGCCCACCGACTCCGCGTGGCAGAGGGAGCGCGAGCCCGCCACGGTCCCGGGCCTGCGCCAGGCACTCCTGCTGGGCGAGGTGCTCGGCGACGGAGGCCTCGAGGTCCGGGCCGCGCGAAGGCAGCTCGAAGAGGGCGACGTCGTCCGGCCGGTGGTCATGGTGCACGTCGGTGTCCAGCTCCCGCTCGTCCCAGTGGGTCGGGGCTGCTTGCGCGTATGCCGTGCCGGCCACCGCGGCGGCTCCCCTCAGGACTGCCCGCACCAGACGGAGGTCGACGGCGCTCCGCACGCGCACGCCGGCCGTCAGCAACGAGGGATAGACGGCTGCGGAATCGGCCCAGACCCAGCGCGTCGTGCGGGGCTGGGCCGCGACCCAGGCAGGCAAGTCAGCCTCGGGGATGCGGTGGCGACCCTCCTCCCGGCCGTCCTCGAGCCCGGCGACCTCGACGGAACCGTCGTCGGCGAAGGCCACGACGAGGTCCACGTGAAAGAGCCTAGCTCCTGCAGATATCGAACGCCAGTTCGTTTCCGTCGGCGCGTCCGGTGCGGGTTTGTCAGACGTGTGTTCTAGTGTTGGTGGTACGTCGAGATGGCGGCCGGAGGGTCCGGTGGTCGGGGGCGTGGGGAGGAGGGTGTGCCGGTGTCGGTCGAGGTCGCAGGTGGGCGCGGGTCGGGCAGCGTGGTCGAGGACTGGCTGGCGGCGTACCTGGAGGTGATGGCTCCGGAGGGGGTGGACGTGCGTTGGCTGGCCGACGCGGGGATCTGCTGGGAGCCCAGCGCTGCGTCCGACGACTCCCGCGCCGACGGCTCCGAGGCTGACGCCGGCATCGTGCTGGACCTCATGTCCGCGGACGACGACCCGGGCGACCGCGCTCCGGGGGACCCGGAGGACGGGCCGGGTGGTGAGGGCGCCCGGGAGCGGCTGCGGGAGTGCCTGGTCGAGCTGGGTGTGACTCCGACGGCGGTGGAGCTGTTCGCGGTGGCGGCCGAGACCGCTGGTGCGCTGGCCACGGGGGCGAGCCTTCCCGCGGTGGCCGGCACGAGCGCCGCGCCCGGGGCGAGCGGTGAGACCGGTGTCGGTGCGCCGGACCTGGACGCGCGGGTGGCGGAGGCCTCCGAGGTGCTGGGCCTGGTCGAGGCGTTGACGGGGCTGTCGGCGCACCTGGACGGGGCCCTGCTGGGCGTGGTGTCGGAGCTGACGGTGCGCAAGGGGCGGGTGCTGCTGGCCCGACGGGGTGTGGCCGACCCGCAGGAGCTCACGCAGGACCAGGCGCGGCGGTGGCGGGGACGGACGAAGACGACGACCCGACGGGAGATCGCCGCGGCGACCGGGTGGGGCGAGGGCGAGGTCTCGGACCTGGTCGCGCTCGCCAACGCTCCGGCCGCGGTCACCGAACCCGTCCGCGCGTCGATGGACGCCGGAGTGACGCCGTGGCGGCTGGCGCGGCGGTTCCTGCGTGAGTTCGGCCACCGGGCGCACGAGGACGCCGCGGACGTGGCGCAGTCGCTGTTCGGGACCGACCCGGACACCGCGTGCACGGACCGGCTCGACCCCGACGGGCAGATCAAGGACGGCCCCTGGGAGCACAAGCTGTTCTACCGAGCCGTCGACGCTGAGTCAGCCAAGCTGGACTCGGCCGATGCGCAGGCCGAGGCCGAGCGACGCGCCCGGGTCCGCGACCGGCGCGACGTGCGGTGCGCCGTCGACGCCGACGGGTCGGGATCGGTCACGATCCACGGCACCGCGACCCAGGTCGCCGCTGCCGCCGACCGGGTCGAGAAGGCCGCCCGCGCCGCCCGCGCCGCCGGCGACGGGCGCACCCTGGCCCAGCTGCGCGCCGACGTCGCCATGTCCCTGCTGCTGCACTCGACCGTGGCGCTGCCCGAGGAGCCCGAGGGTGACGACCAGACCGTGCGCGCCGAGTGGACCGCGCAGCTGCGCGGCGTCCTGGCCGGGCTTCCCGTCGCGACCCTCAACGTCATCGTGCCGTTCGACGCCCTCGTGCACTCCCCCACCCGTCCCGTCCTCGACCCACGCACGGCCGGCGGTGGCAGCGGCGGGGAGTCGGACGGGTCCGCGTTCCGCAGAGCACCCGGTCGTTGCGCACCACCGGGCACGAACCAGCCCGGCGCGCCCCCACCCGACACGAACCAGCCCGGCGCGCCCCCACCGGGCACGCCCCCACCGGGCACGAACCAACCCGGCACTGCACCACCGGGCGAGACACTGGTGCGCAGCGTGAGCATGGTGACCGGAGCCTTCCCGTTCTTCCTGACGCCCGATGCGGTGCGCGAGCTGGCGCTGTCCCCGGGGACGACCCTGTTCCGGCTGCTGACCGACCCCGCCGACGGGCGGTGCGTGGAGCGGTCGCTGAAGTCCTACGCCCCCGACGCGGCGATGCGTGCCCAAGTCCACGCGGCCGACGTGACCTGCCGGGCACCCGGATGCGTCCAGCACGCCCCCTACACCCAGCTCGACCACGTCGTCCCCCACGGTCAGGACGGTGGAGACACCTGCGAGCCGAACCTGCAGAACCTGCACACCGGCCACCACGACCCCAAGACCAAGGGAGAGTGGACCGCCGTCATGGCCGCCAACCGGGACGTGACCTGGACGAGCCTGCTCGGTCGAATCTACCGCACCCGCGCGCACGACTACCGCCAGTACTCCACCCTCTACCGCCAGGCTCTCGACCGCGTCGAGACCGCCGTCAGTGACGCCCTCGCCGCCGACCGGGCCGCGCGGGACACCGCCCGTGCAGAAGGGACCGCCGGTAGCGGTGTCGACGGCCGCGGCGAGCCGCGCCAGCAGGCACCGCTCACCCGCGAGCGCGCGCTGGCCGACGCCGTCGACGCGGCGATCTACCGGGCGCTGACCTACCGCGGGCCGGCCCAGGTCCTGCGCGCCGGCGACGACCACCCCGGGACGGACACCGACCCCGCCTACCTCGGCTGGGACATCATCGATCTCACCCACACCGGACCGGCAGGACGCCGCCGCCACGGCCCCGACCCCGACACCGCCCGCACCGAGCAGCAGACCCAGCACGACACCGCACCCGCGACCCGGGATGCCCACACGACCGCCGGCAACAGCAACACCGGGCACAGCACCGACGGGCAGAGCACCGACGGCACCGACAGCAGCCCCCAACCCGCCACCAAGCCCGACCCCGACGACGAACCCCCACCCTTCTGAGCACACGCCAGGGCTCTGAGCACACGCCGGGACATACCCCCCCCCACGGACTGCGACGGCCCGGAGCCTCCGCCGCCGGGCCGACGCACCCGGCACCGCGGACCCAGCGCCGGGCACTGCAGGTCATTTACGGCCGGTCGTCCACCTCCTGCGCCAGCAGCACCGGCAGCACGTCGGGCCGCTTCGGCACGCGGTGGTCGCCGGAGCTCTCTCCCCGCAGGCGCCGCCGGATCCAGGGACGCAGGTAGGTCGCAACCCACTCCCGGTCGGCCGCCAGCGACTCGAAGCGGCCGAGCGGCGGCGCAGGCTCGAGCGGCTCGAGCCAGTCACGCACCTCGAACGGCATACCGAGCGTCCACAGCGCCTGGGCGGCGACGCGTGCGTGGCCCTCGGAGCTGAAGTGGATCCGGTCCTCGCCCCACATCCGCGGGTCGCGCAGGGACTGCATCGTGTAGATGTCGACGACGAAGGAGCCGGTGCGCTGGCCGATGCCCCACAGCTCGGCGGTGTACTCGACCATCCGCGGCTGCATCCGACCGACCAGCGAGGCCCACGCGAGGTTGGGGGCGGTGAACAGCAGCACGTCGGCACCCGTCGCCCGGATGCGCTCGACACCGCCCTCGAGGCGCGCGATCACCGACTCGATGGACACCCGCGGGCGCAGCACGTCGTTGCCCCCGGCCGAGAAGCTGACCAGGTCGGGCGTCAGCGCGAGCGCCGCGTCCAGCTGCTCCTCGATGATCGCGTCGATCAGCCGTCCGCGGATCGCCAGGTTGGCGTAACCGAACGGCAGTCCCTCGGCGTCGTTCCGCGCGGCGAGGGCGGCGGCGACGCGGTCGGCCCAGCCCACGTACTCGTCCGACCGGTCCGGGTGCGCGT
>QEUR01000196.1 GCA_003577095.1 Acidobacteriota bacterium | reverse complement strand
ACTCCCGGGCCTGCGGCACCAGCCCCGGGGCGCGCACCAGGAACTGGCGGGCCGCGACCGCGAGCGCGTCGGGCAGCACGCCGAGGTCCGCGCCCCGCGCCCACGCCGCCAGCTGCGGGCTCGGCGCGGGCGGCTCGGAGAGCCGCAGGCGGACCCGGTCGCGCACCACGTACGTCCCCGCCAGCAGGTCGCCGATCCGGCGGGCGCGCTCGTTGGTGGCGGCCACCAGCAGCGCCAGGCCCCCCAGGGTGGCCCACAGCTCGACGGTGCCGGCCAGCGCGCGGATGGTGGCGTGCCGCAGGCCGATCGGGCCGGTGTCGTCCCGCACGGTGCGCAGCCCCATGACCAGCTTGCCCACGGTGCGGCCGTGCAGGAGGGTCTCGAGGGTGATCGGCAGCCCCGCCATGACCACCGCCACCACGACGATCCCGAAGGCCTGGCCGAGAGCCGCGTCGCGGCCGAAGAGCTCGAACGGCGTGACGAGCACGAGGACCAGCACGCCGACCGCCACGACGAGCAGGTCGATGATGCCGGAGACCATGCGCAGCGGCAGCGAGGCGGCCGGCAGCTCCACCTCGACCGCCTCGGCGGTGACGAAGCGCTCGGTGTCGAAGATGCCCCGGCCCGCCATGACCGACCAGCCTAGCGGGGGCGGCCCGGCACGCCGGCGCCACCGCATACAGTGAGGCGGTGGACCTGGACGCGCTGGTGGGACGCCGGCGGGAGGAGTGGCGCCGGCTCGACGCCCTCGCCCGCCGCCGGCGGCTGACCGGTGCCGAGGCCGACGAGCTCGTCGACGGCTACCAGCGGGCGGCGACCGACCTCTCGCTCGTCCGCTCCACCGCGCCGGACCCCACGGTCGTGGCCCACCTCTCCGGGCTCGTGGTGCGGGCGCGGGCGCGGGCCTCGCGGGTGCCGACCCTGACGTGGGCGGGCGTCGGGCGCTTCTTCGCCGAGGACTTCCCGGCGGCGCTCTACCGGCTGCGCTGGTGGTGGGGGATCACCGCGGCGGTCAACGTGGTGGTCGCCCTCGTGCTGGGCTGGTGGCTCTACGCCCACCCGGTCGTCGAGAACTCCCTCCTCAGCCCTGAGGAGGTGCAGGTGCTCGTCAACGTCCAGTTCGAGTCCTACTACTCCGAGCACGCCGCCAGCAGCTTCTCCACCCTCGTGTGGGTCAACAACGCCTGGGTGGCGGCACGGTGCATCGGGATGGGCGTGCTGGGCCTGCCCGTCGTGGTGGTGCTGTGGCAGAACGTCGCCAACCTCGCCGTCATCGGCTCCCTCATGCACCGGCACGGGCGGGCCGACGTCTTCTGGGGGCTGATCACGCCGCACGGGCTGCTGGAGCTGATGGCGATCTTCGTCGCCGCCGGCGTCGGTCTGCGGCTGTTCTGGGCGTGGGTGGCTCCCGGGCCGCGCACCCGGCTGGCCAACCTGGCCCGGGAGGGCCGGACGGCCGCCGGCGTCGCGCTCGGCCTCGTCGTGGTGCTCCTCGTCTCCGGCCTCATCGAGGGTTTCGTCACGCCCTCGCCGCTGCCGACCTGGGCCCGGGTGGGCATCGGCGTGCTCGCGCTGGCGGGCTTCCTGACCTACGTGTTCACGCTCGGCCGGCGCGCCGTGCGGGCCGGGGTGACCGGCGACGTGGGCGAGGAGCTGCAGGCCGCGTCCGCACCGACGGCCGGCTGACCCGGGCGTCCGTCAGATGCCCATGTCCTCGTAGGACCGGGGGTCCTCGACCGGCTCCAGGTGCAGGTTGACGCGCAGGTCCGGGTACTCCGCCAGGAGCGCGTCGGTCAGGTCCTCGGCGACGTCGTGACCGCGCTTGACCGTCCAGTCGCCCGGCACGAGCAGGTGCATCTCCATGAAGCGCCGGTGGCCGGACTCGCGGGTGCGGAAGGCGTGGAAGCGCACGTCCTCGCCCTCGAGGCCGGCGATGAACTCCTCGATGACCGCCACGATCCGGGCGTTGTCCTCGGTCGGCAGCGCGACGTCCATGAGCCCGGCCGTGGAGGTCCGGATGAGCCCCCACCCGGTGACGAGGATATTGACCCCGACGGCGAAGGCGACGATCGGGTCGAGCCGCTCCCAGCCGGTCAGCCAGACCAGCAGGACGCCCACCACGACGCCGACGGAGGTCCACACGTCGGTGAGCAGGTGCTTGCCGTCGGCGGTGAGCGTGATCGAGCGGTGCCTCCTGCCGGCGCGCAGCAGGACGAGGGCGACCGCGCCGTTGACGACCGAGGCCACCACCGAGATCGTCAGGCCGACACCGACGTTCTCCAGCGGCGCCGGGTCCAGGAAGCGCTGGACCGAGACCATGAGGATCACCGCGGCCGCGACGAAGATCATCAGGCCCTCGACGGCCGCCGAGAAGTACTCGGCCTTGCTGTGCCCGTAGTTGTGGTTGCGGTCCGGCGGCAGGAGCGCCACCCGCAGGGCCACCAGGGCGACCACCGCGGCGACCAGGTTGACCGTGCTCTCGGCCGCGTCGGAGAGCAGCCCCACCGAGTCGGTCACCCACCACGCCGCGCCCTTGAGCAGGATCGTCGTGACGGCGGCGGCGATCGAGAGCCAGGCGAACCGCGTCAGGTCCTCCGGCGCGGGATGACGCGTGCTCAGGCTCGGCTGATCAGGAGTCGAGGGCATGCGGCGGCTCAGGGAGGCGGACGGGGGACATGGACCCGATCCTACCGTCGCGGGTCCAGGCCCCCTGGCTCACAGCAGGCCGCGGGCCTTCAGGGACAGGTAGTGGTCGGCCAGCGCGCCGGGCAGCAGGGAGGGCGGCTCGTCGACGACGCTCACCCCCAGCCGCGCGAGGGCCGCGGCGGTGCGGTGGCGCAGCGCCCCGGCGTGCTCGGCGGCGGCCGCGTCGTAGACCTGCTCCGCCGAGGACAGGTCCGTGCGCAGCGCCTCCAGCGCCGGGTCGGCGACGGAGGCGAGGACGACGCGGTGGTGCGCGGTGAGCGTCGGCAGCACCGGCAGCAGACCCTGCTCGACCGCGGCCGGCTCCAGCGGCGTCAGCAGGACGACCAGCGCCCGCCGCCGGGCGAGCGTCGCCACCGCGCCCGCGAGCGTCGTCCAGTCGGCCTCGAGCAGCTGCGGCTCCAGGGGCGCCATCGCGGTCACCATCCCGTGCAGCAGGGCACCGCCGGAGCTGCCCGTCCCCGAGCCCGCCCGCGCCCGCACGACCCGGTCGCCGGCGACGAGGTCGACCCGGTCGCCCGCGCGCTCGGCCAGCGCCGCCAGCAGCAGCGCGGCGTCCATCGCGGCGTCCAGCCGCGGCTCGTCGCCGACCCGCGCGGCGCCGGTGCGCGAGGTGTCCAGGACGATCACGACGCGGCGGTCGCGCTCCGGCTGCCAGGTCCGCACGACGACGTGCTGGCGCCGCGCCGTCGCGCGCCAGTCGATCGAGCGCACGTCGTCGCCCTCGACGTAGTCCCGCAGCGAGTCGAACTCGGTGCCCTGCCCGCGGGTGCGCACCGCCGAGCGGCCGTCGATCTCGCGCAGCCGGGCCAGCCTGCTGGGCAGCTCCCGCCGGGAGCGGAAGGGCGGCAGCGACCGCACCGCCCCCGGCACGGACGTGGTGGCCTGCCGCCCGGCCAGGCCGAGCGGGCCGTGCAGGCGCACCGTCACGCCGGCGGCCGGCCGCGTGCCGCGACGGGTCGGCACCAGCGTGGTGGTCACCCTGCGGCGCTCGCGGGCGGGCAGGTCGAGGGTATGCAGTGCGCCCTCCGCCCCCGCCGACGGCACCCAGGCGTCGCGCACCAGCCCGCGCAGGTGCCGCGCGCCCGGGTTGGCCAGGGTGAGCGTGGACGTCGCCGGCTCGCCGAGGCGCACCTGCGGGTCCGGCGAGCGGTCGATCCCGACCACGCGCGGGGACGGGGTGAGGACGACGTCGAGCAGCACCAGCAGCGCGACGCCCGCCAGCCACAGGGCGGCGACCGCCCCGGAGGCGGCCGGCCACAGCACGACCGGGACCACGCCCAGCAGCACCAGGGCGACGACCGGACCCCTCACGACCACGGCGGGCCCCTCAGCGCGGCACCGGCACCGAGGCCAGCACCGACTCCAGCACCGAGGTGGTGCTCACGCCCTCCAGCTCGGCCTCGGGCCGCAGCGCCACGCGGTGGGCGAGGGTGGCGTGCGCCAGCGCCTTGACGTCGTCGGGGGTGACGTACTCCCGTCCCGACAGCCACGCCCACGCCCGCGCGGTCCGCATCAGGGCGGTGGCCCCGCGAGGGCTGACGCCGAGCTGGAGCGAGGGGGAGGTGCGGGTGGCGCGCGCGAGGTCCACGACATACCCGACGACCTCGGGGGAGACCTGCACCCGGCCGACGGCGGCGGTCCCGGCGGCGAGGTCGGCGGGCGTGGCGACGGCGCGCACCCCGGCCGCGGACAGGTCGCGGGGGTCGAAGCCGGCGGCGTGCCGGGCGACCACCTGCACCTCGTCCTCGCGCGGCGGCAGCGGCACGGTGACCTTCATCAGGAAGCGGTCCAGCTGGGCCTCCGGGAGGGGGTAGGTGCCCTCGTACTCGACCGGGTTCTGGGTGGCGGCGACCAGGAACGGCGAGGGGAGGGCGTGGGTGGTGCCGTCCACGGTGACCTGCCGCTCCTCCATCGCCTCCAGCAGCGCCGACTGGGTCTTGGGCGGCGTGCGGTTGATCTCGTCGGCGAGCAGCAGGTTGGTGAAGACCGGCCCCGGGCGGAAGGTGAAGTCGCCCCGGCCCGCGTCGTAGACCATCGACCCGGTCACGTCGCCCGGCATCAGGTCGGGGGTGAACTGCACCCGCGCGGTGGTGACGTCGAGCGCGGTGGACAGGGTGCGCACGAGCAGCGTCTTGGCGGTGCCGGGCACGCCCTCGAGCAGCACGTGCCCGCGGGCGAGGAGCGCCACGACGAGGCCGGTGACGGCCTGCTCCTGCCCGACGACGGCCTTGCCCACCTCCTCGCGCAGGGCGTGCAGGGCGGCGCGGGCGCGCTCGGCGTCCTGGTGGGCGTCGTCGTCGCGGTCGGCGTCGGTCTGGGTCATGGGTGCAGTCCTTCCTCGAGGGAGCGCAGCTCCCGGGCGGTGGTCACGAGCGTGGCGTCGTCGTCGGCGACCGGCCCGTCGAGCAGGCGGAGCACCTGGTCGGCGGGGAGTCCGGTCGCGTCCGCGGCGGCGCGGGCGAGGGTCTGGGCGTCGGTCGTGGCGGGCAGCCCGAGGCGCGGCGCCAGGCGGCGCCTGGTACCGGCCCGGAGGGCGGCCAGGGCGTGCCGGCGGTCGCGGGCCTGGCGGTAGAGCCGGCCCCGGTTGCGGGTGGTCTCGGAGGCGTGCACGACGGCGGGCAGCGGCTCGGTCACGACCGGCCCGAGCCGGCGCCCGCGCCACAGCGCGAGGGCGAGGACGGCCGCGCCGAGGACCACGACGGCGGGCGTCGTGCTGCGCGGCAGCGCCTCCCACAGGGTGGTGGGGGCCGTCTCGGCCGCGGCGTCGCCCGGGCGGGGCACGACCCAGAGCAGCTCGGGGCTGGCGCCGAGCAGGCGCAGCCCGAGGGCGGCGTGGGCCCCCTCGGTGACGTGCGCGTTGGAGAGCGCGCTGCCGAGGCCGACGAGGACGGTCTGCGGCCGGTCGGCGGCGGCGGGGAAGCTCAGCACCGCGCCCTCGCGGGCGCCGCCGGCGCCGTGGCCCCTGGTGGGCGGGTAGCACGCGGTCACCGTGGACCGGTCGGGCCCCGTCGCCTCGAGCTCGACGTCCCAGCGCAGGAGGAGGTCGCCCGGGCGGGTGAGCGGGTCGTCGCAGTCCGGCTCGCGGGGCGGGCCCCCGCCGGAGGCGGCGGTGCCCACGTCCAGCCCGAGCACCGGCCCGGGGGAGCTGCTCGCGTCGGGCACCACGACGACGAGCCGGTCCGCGCCGGAGACGTGCTCCACCAGGTCCGCGCCGGCCTGCGCGTCGAGGTAGGCGGTGCCGGTCAGCAGCACGGTCGTGCCGGGACCGACCGGACGGTCCAGCAGCTCGGCGGTCCCGGCCACCGGGACGACGTCGACGCCCTCGTCGGCGAGCACGCGGGCCAGCGCGCGCCCGCCGTCCCGGCCGGGGTTGTCGGCACCGAGCGGCTCGCCGGAGGGCGCGCCGGACAGCAGCGTGGCGACGACCGCG
>QEUR01000195.1 GCA_003577095.1 Acidobacteriota bacterium | reverse complement strand
AGCGCCAGAGCACCGGTGCCGACGCCGACGAGCACGCCCCAGAGCAGCAGGAGGTGCCACACCTGCGTCATCAGGACCGCCAGTCCCGCACCGGCGGCCACGAGGAGCAGCGCGCCGACCGCCACCCTCCGCACCGGGAAGCGCTCCATGAGCACGGCGGCGAACGGTGCGACCAGCCCGTACACGACCAGGTTGAGGGTCACCGCCGCCGACAGCTGCGTGCGGCTCCACCCGAACTCGCCCTCCAGCGGCTCGAAGAGCGCGCCGGTGGTCGACCGGAACGCCGCCGCGGCCACCAGCGCCAGCAGGGTGACGGCGGCCACGGCCCAGGCGCGGTGCACGGGCCAGCGGTCTCGGGCGCGCGGGGGCGCGAGGGTGCTCACGTCGGGGTCCTCTCGGGCCGGGGCGGCCCGGGTGCGCTCAGCCGAGCAGGGTCGCCAATGTTCGGGCGACACCGTCGTCGTCGTTGCTGGGTGCGGTGTCCGTGGCCGCGGCCAGGACGTCCGGGTGGGCGTTGGCGACCGCGAACGACCGGCCGGCCCAGGTGAGCATCGGCAGGTCGTTGGGCATGTCGCCGAACGCCCAGACCGCGCCGGCGTCCACCGTCGGCCGCTGCTGCGCGCACCAGTGTGCCAGGGCCACCGCCTTGGTCACGCCAGGTGGTCCGACCTCGGTCATCCGCACGGCACCCGAGTGCGACACCTCGGCCCGGTCCCCCACGATCCCGGCGACCAGCCCGGTGAGCTCCTCGGTGCTCAGCTCGGCGTGCCGCACCAGCAGCTTGCCCACCGGCCGCCCGGCCAGCTCCTGCCAGGGACCCAGGACCCACTCCCCCGGGTAGTCGTCCGGCTCCCAGCCGGTCTCCGCGGCCGGCCCGTCGACCCCCTCGGTCGCGAGCATGATGCCGGGTATGCCGTCGCGCAGGTCGGCCAGCAGGCTCGCCAGCACGTCGGCCTCCAGGAGCCGGTGGGCCACGACCCTGCGCCCTGCCACGTCGTAGGTGAAGGCCCCGTTGCCGCACAGCGCGACCACGTGCACGCCGAGCTCCCCCAGCTCGTGCATCCACCGCGGCGGCCGGGCGGTGACGAGCACCACCGTGATGCCGGCGGACTCCACCCGGGCGAGGACCTCGCGGGTGTAGCCGGAGACGTGGCCGTCGCTGCGCAGCAGCGTGCCGTCCAGGTCGGTGGCCACGACGCGGGGGCGGTCCATCCTCGCTCAGGGCCTCTCGTCGAGGACCCGCAGCTCGAACCGGCTCCCGACCACGTCGGCCGAGACGACCTCGACGAGCACCTCGGTGCCGAGCCTGGCCGTGCCGCGGGCGGCGCCGGACACCGGCGGGTCGGTGAGCTGCACGAGGACGCCGTCGCGCAGCCCGTCGACGACGACCCCGGGAAGCCGCTCGCCCACCCGGTCCACCAGCACGGCGGCCTCCACCGCGGTGACGCAGGCCCTCTCCACGGCACGGGCCCGGTCGTCCGCCTCGTCCATCAGGTCGGGCAGCAGCGGGAGCGCGTCCCGGGCCCACGACGGGACCTCCCGTCCGGAGGCGAGCGCCTCGCAGACGGCCAGGCCGAAGCGGTCCACCAGCCGCCGCAGCGGTGCCGTGACGTGGGCGTAGGGGGCGGCGATCGCGGCCTGCTCCCGCTCCTCCTCGGGCGGCAGCTGCCCGTCGAAGACCGTGTAGCCGGCGCCGCGGAACAGGCTGGTCGCCGCGTCCACGACGGCCAGGTGGCTCGGGGCGGTCCGGTCGAGGCTGCGCAGGAACTCCCCGTAGGCCATGCCCTCGGGCCACTCGGCGCCCAGTGCCCTCGCCTCGCGACGGAAGCGCGCGACGGCGGCGTCGTCGGGAGAGGGCATGGTGCGCAGCACGCCCACGCCGCCGTCGAGCATGACCCGGGCCGCCACGATGCCGGTGAGCAGCGAGATCTGGGCGTTCCAGTCCTCGGCCTCGAGCAGCGGGCGTAGCCGCAGCCGGTAGCGGCCGTCGTCGCCGACCTCGACCTCCTGCTCGGGCATCGGCAGGCTCGCCCCTCCGCGCTCGGCCTCGCGCCGGATCCGGTGCTCGCCGACCTCCTTGAGCAGCATGAGCGTCTCCTCGCCCCGGCCGGAGTCGACCAGCTGCTGCACCTCCTCGTAGGTGTAGCGGCGCCGCGAGCGCACCATCGCCCGGTAGAGGTCCGCGCGGTCGCGCACGCCCTCCGGGGTCAGCCGCATGTCCCACACGTATGCGGGACGCACCACGTCGGGCAGGAGGCTGGCCGCCCCCTCGCTCAGCTCCGGCGGGTGCAGCGGGACCCGCTCGTCGGGGCAGTAGACGGTCATCCCGCGCAGCCGCGCTTCGGCGTCGAGCGCGCCGCCCGGCCTGACGAAGGCGGGGACGTCGGCGATGGCGTAGCGGACCCGGTAGCCGTCCCCGTCCCGCTGGATGTGCATCGCCTGGTCGAGGTCCATCGAGCCGGGAGGGTCGATGGTGACCAGCTCGAGGTCGGTCTCGTCCCGCTCGGGCAGCGCGGGGTCCGCGACCGCCCGGGTGACATCCTCCAGGACCGCGGGCGGGAACTCCTCCCGGACCTCCTGCTCCCTGCGCGCGCGCTCGAACGCCTGCTCCAGGAGCCGGCGCCGCTCGGTCCCGGCGGTGGCCCTCGTCAGCTTCCTCGATCGCTGCACCATGGTGGTCACCCTACGTGCCGGCCGGTCGCCTACCCTTCCTGACGTGCTGGTTCTGCTCCCTCCGTCCGAGTCCAAGGCCACGCGCGCCCGCGGCTCCGCCCTGCGCCCCGAGACCCTGTCCTTCCCGTCGCTGGCCGGGCACCGCGCGCGCGTGCTCGAGGCCCTGACGACGGCGAGCGACAGGCCGGACGCCCCCGAGGTCCTCGGCGTCAGTCCGGCGCTGGCCGAGGAGGTCGCGCGCAACACCCGTCTGCTGAGCGCGCCCACGCTGCCGGGCCGCGAGCTCTACACGGGGGTGCTCTACGACGCCCTCGACCTCGGCTCCCTGGACCCCGCCGCCTCACGGCGGGCGACGAGGCGCCTGCTCGTCGTGTCCGCGCTCTACGGCGCGGTGCGGATGACCGACCGACTCGCGCCCTACCGGCTCTCGATGGCGGTGAACCTGCCGGGCGTCGGCCCGCTGGCGAGCTCCTGGCGGCCCCACCTGGAGCAGGTGCTCCCCCCGGCGGCCGGCCGCGGGCTCGTGGTCGACTGCCGCTCCAGCACGTATGCCGCGGCCTGGGTGCCCGGGGGCGCGCTCGCCGACCGGTGGGTCACCGTGCGCGTCCCGGGAGCGACCCACATGGCCAAGCACACCCGGGGCCTGGTCGCCCGCGCGCTGTGCCTGGACCCGGCCGACCCGCGGCGGCCCGGAGCGCTCCCCGACGTGCTGGCCCGCCACGGCTTCGAGGTCGCCCTCGACGCTCCGCGACGTCCCGGCCGTCCCTGGGTGCTCGACGTCCTGCCCGCCTAGGAGACGCCGGACGACGCCGTCTGGGAGGCTGTCACCGGGAGCGAGGAGGTCGGCATGTCCCTGGTGGAGTACGACGCCGCGGAGGGCGTCGCGCACCTGCGCCTGAACCGGCCCGGGTCGGCCAACGCCTTCGACCTTCCCATGGCCCGCGCGTTCCGGGCGGCGGTGGACCGGGCCGGCGACGAGCCGGACGTGCGGGCGGTGGTGGTGTCCGGGGCGGGCGCCCGCTTCTGCGCGGGCGGGGACGTCGCGAGCTTCGCCGCGGCCGCGGACCGGCCCGCGTACCTGCACCGGCTGGCGAGCGAGCTCGACGAGGCCCTCCGGGCGCTGGGCGACCTGCCCAAGCCGGTGGTCGCCGCCGTCCACGGCGCCGTCGCCGGCGCGGGTCTCGGCCTGCTGCTCACCGCCGACGTCGCGATCGCGGCGCCGAGGACCACGTTCGTCTTCGCCTACCCCCGGATCGGCCTCACGCCCGACTGCGGCGTGTCGTGGATGCTGCCCCGGGCGGTCGGCTCCCAGCGGGCGCTGGCCCTCGCGCTCACCGGACGGGCGCTGGAGGCGACGACGGCGCTGGAGTGGGGACTGGTCGCGGCCGTGGAGGACGACCCCCTCCGGGCCGCCACCGTGCTCGCCCGCTCGTGGGCGGACGGGCCGGCCGGGGCGCTGGGCCGGACCAGGCTGCTGCTGCGGGCGGCGTGGGACGTCGACCGCGCCGCGGCCGGGACCAGGGAGGCCGCGCAGATCGCCGAGGCGGTCCGCGGCGAGGAGGCGCAGGAGCTCATCCGGGCCTTCGTGGACCGGACGCGCTGATCGGCGCCGGCCCGGGCCGGGTCACTCGGCGGACAGGTCCAGGATGGTCACGTCCGCCGCGTCGGCATCGTCGAAGGCCGGGTCGTAGAGGTGGTGCGTGTCGTTGACGAAGGCCACCTGCGCCCCGCCGTCGGGCCACACCTCGATGGCCGTCAGCGAGGCCGGCGCGGTCGCGATCGACCAGGCCCGGCCGTGGTCCACGCCCACCACCCGCCCGAGGACCGACATCAGCACCACCCGGTGGGTGGCGACGACGACGGTCCCGCCGCGGGCGATCGCCCGGGCCAGGGCGAGACCGACCCGCGCGTCGAGCTCGCGCCGGGTCTCGCCGCCCGGGGGCGCGAAGTCGGCGTCGTTGCGCAGCCGCAGCAGGTCGTCGCCGTGGTCCCGGACGAGGTCCGGCATGGCCATGCCGTCCCACTCGCCGAACCCCTGCTCGTCCCAGTCCCGGTCCTCGTGGCGCACGACGCCCAGGTGGTCGGCGATCGCCTGGCCGGTCTGCCGCGCCCGCTGCAGGGACGAGGACACCACGGTCAACGGCCCCCGCTCCGACCGCTCCACCAGCCGGCGCACCGCGACCGCCGCCGCCCGGGCCTGGGCCATCCCGGTGGCGTTGAGCGAGGGGTCGGCGCCGCCGCGCCCGTCGAGCAGGTGCTGCTGGGTGAAGTCGGTGACGCCGTGGCGGACCAGCACCAGCCGGGTCTCGCCCTCGAGGGTGGGCACGGTCTCGTCGGAGACGTAGACGTCGCTGAGCGGCACCCGTCCGACGCCGAAGGTCGGACGCTGCGGGTCGATCCCCGGCGCGTCGGGCTCGTCGGCCCCGTCCACGTCGAGCAGCGCCCAGGGGTCCTGGTCGCCGTCGGGGGCGGCCCCGTCGTTCCGGGCGTCCCCTGCGGGTGCGACGTGGTCGCGGGAGACCGACCGGCCGTCCATCGCCAGGTTGGACAGCGCGTCCGCGGCCTTGTTGCGCTCACGGGGGACCCAGACCAGCTCCACCGTCCCGCCCCTGGCCTGCACCTGGTCGATCAGCCTCCTGGCCTCCAGCGCCAGGCGGCGCATGTCCTCGTGCTTGATCTTCCAGCGGCCCGACATCTGCTCGACGACGAGCTTGGAGTCCATCCGCACCTCGACCGTCGCGTCGTCGGCGAGGTCGAGGTCCAGCACCGCCTGCAGCCCGGCGACCAGGCCGCTGTACTCGGCCACGTTGTTGGACGCCCGCCCCAGGGGCTCGGCCCGTTCGGCGAGCAGGTCGCCGGTCCGGGCGTCGCGGACCAGGGCGCCGTAGCCCGCCACGCCGGGGTTGCCGCGGGAGCCTCCGTCGGCCTCGACGACCAGGGCACGGCGCAGGGTCACAGACCGGACTCCGCGGTCCGCACCAGGATCCGGCCGCACTCCTCGCAGCGCAGCACCTCGTCCTCCTCCGCCGAACGGATCCGGGACAGGTCGACGGCGTTGAGCTCCAGACGGCACCCGCCGCAGCGGCGCTGGAGCAGCTCCGCGGCCCCCGACCCGGTGTGCGCGCGCACCCGGTCGTAGAGCGCGAGCAGCTCCCCGGACAGGTCGGCCACGACGGCGTCTCGTCCCCGGGCGACCTCCTGCCTCTCCGCCGTGGCGGCGGCGGTCTTCTCGTCGCGCGCGGCGCGCAGCTCGTCGAGGCGCGCGGCGTGGTCGGCCCGGCGGCGCTCGGCCTCGTCGGCCTCCGCCTGCGCCTGCTCGAGCGACTCCAGCTCGTGCTGCATACCCTGCAGGTCCTTGGCCGAGCCGGCCCCGGAGTCCAGACGCTTCTGGTTGCGCTCGGTGCGGTCGCGCACCTGCTGCACCGCGGCCTCGGCCCGGGCGACCTCGCGCTCCAGGTCCGACAGCGTCGTCTGCGCGCGCACCACCTCCGCCTCCAGGTCGGCCGCCTCGCCCTCCATCCGGGCGATGTCGGTCAGCTCGGGCAGCGTGCGGATCCGGTGGTCGAGCTGGTCCAGGCGGGTGTCGATGTCGAGCAGGTCGAGGAGCCGCGCCTGCATCTGGGGGGCTGCCTTCACCGGCTACCTCCTGCGTCGTGGGGTGGTTGCGCGCCGACCACGAAGTCCCACGGGTCGGTGCGCACGTTCGAGATCTCTATGCCCACGCTATCGGGCAGCGCGGCCGCCAGCCGCTCCCGCAGGGAGGGCAGCCAGAGCCACTCGCTCGCGTAGTGCCCGGCGTCGACCAGGTATGGCGTGCCGCCCGCGCCCGCGTCCCCCTGCCCCCGCCGCTGCCGCACGGCCGCCTCCTCGCGCGCCTCGAGCGCGGGGTGGTGCCGCAGGTCGGCGGTGACGTAGACGTCGGCGCCGCTGCGGCGGACGGCCTCGAAGGCGGTGTCCCCCGCGCCGCCGAGCACGGCCACGCGCCGCACGACGGCGTCCGCCGGCCCGCTGACCCGCACGCCCCCGGCCGTCGGCGGCAGGGCGGCGTGCAGGGTGGCGGCCAGCTCGGCGAGCGTGACCGGCACGGGCAGGTCCCCGACCCGGCCCAGCTCCTGGTCCTCGGTGAGCTGCAGGGCCTCCGTCGCGCCCAGCCCGCAGGCCCGCGCGAGCGCCTGCCCGACGCCGGGGTCGGCCACGTCGGCGTTGGTGTGGGCGCAGTAGAGCGCGACGTCGTTGACCACCAGGTCGGTGACGACCGCCCCCTTGGCGGTCGTGGGCGCCACCGAGTGGATCCCGCGCAGGAGCAGGGGGTGGTGGGTGATCACGAGGTCGGCCCCGAGGGCGACCGCCTCGGCGACCACGGCCAGCGTGGGGTCGACCGCCAGCAGGATCGTCCGCACGGGCTGGTCGGGATCGCCGGCCACGAGCCCGACCCGGTCCCAGGACTGCGCCGTCTCCGGCGGGTAGAATTCCTCGAGCAGGGCCACGACCTCGCCCAGCGAGGGCGCGGAGCCCGAGGGGTCGGGGCGAGTCACGGGGCCTCCGGCTTCGTCCTTGTCCACGTGGGCCCGGCCGGGCTCGAACCGACGACCTACGCGGTGTAAACGCGGCGCTCTACCAGCTGAGCTACAGGCCCTGGGCGGACCATTGTGCCAGCCCCGACCGCGTGCTCCGGACCGCGGCGCGCGGCGGCGCGGTGCTACAGGCTGCGCACGGCTTCGTGGAGCAGGCCCACGGGCCGCTCCTCGTCGGGTCCGTGGACCAGCGTCCAGCGCACGGTCATGTCCGTGTCGACCAGAAAGGTGCCCCGGACCGGGCGGCCGACGCGCTCGTCGAGGACGCCGTAGGCCCGGGAGACCTCGCCGTGCGGCCAGAAGTCGGACAGCAGGGGGAAGCGGTAGCCCTCCTGCGCCGCCCAGGCGCGCAGCGACCGCACCGGGTCGCAGGAGATCCCGTGCACCTGGACCCGCTCGTTGGAGAACTCGTCGATGTCGAGCTGCACCTCGAGCAGCTCGCCGGTGCAGATCGGCGAGAAGGCGAACGGGAAGAAGACCAGCAGCGCGGCCCGGTCCCGGACCGCGTCGGCGAGCCTGACGACCTCTCCGTGCTGGTCGGGCAGCGCCAGGTCGGGTGCGCGCCCGCCCACCTGCGGGGGCAGGGAGGACGGCGACGGACCGTGGTCGTGCCCGCCCGGACCGGTCACCGGCGGCCGACCAGGCACTGGCCGAGCCATTCCCCCAGCGCGACCCCGCCGGAGGCCGTCAGCGAGCAGGTGGCGCACGCCTCCTGGACGTCGTGCGCCTCGACGCGGTCGCCGCGGCCGGCACCCGGGGTCAGCAGCGCGACGAACCCGCCGTCGTCCAGCGTGGTGACCGCGTCGACCAGCTCGTCGGCGAGGTCGCCGTCTCCGTCGCGCCACCACAGCAGGACCACGTCGACGATGCCGTCGTAGCCCTCGTCCTCCAGGGGCCCCTCCACCACGGCCTCCACGGCGCGACGCAGGTCTTCGTCCACGTCGTCGTCGTAGCCGTACTCGACCACGATCTGCCCGGGCGCGAAGCCCAGTCGGTGCACCGGCACGGCCGGCGGCCCCTCGGCCACGTCCACGTCTTCGGTCCTCTCGCTCTCCATGGTGGTCACCAGCCAACTAGAGGGTCGGCCGGTTGTAAAGACCGGCCGTCCGGGCGACCGCTCCGCATGACAGACTGAGAGCTGTCACCGTACGTTCGGAAAGGACATGCTGATGTCGCTGGAGCGCCCCGTCGGACCCATCCTCAACGGTCTGCCCAGCCAGGTGCCGGACATCGATCCGGAGGAGACGCAGGAGTGGCTGGAGTCGCTGGACGCCGCCATCGAGGTCGGCGGCCGTCAGCGGGCCCGCTACCTGATGCTGCGGATGCTGGAGCGCGCGCGTGACTCTCAGGTCGGCCTGCCCTCGCTGACGACGACCGACTACATCAACACGATCCCTCCGGAGCGTGAGCCGTGGTTCCCCGGCGACGAGGACATGGAGCGCCGCTACCGCGCCTGGATCCGGTGGAACGCCGCGGTCATGGTGCACCGCGCCCAGCACCCCGACATCTCGGTCGGCGGCCACATCTCCACCTACGCCTCGATGGCCACCCTGTGGGAGGTGGGCTTCAACCACTTCTGGCGCGGACGCGACCACGAGGGCGGCGGCGACCAGATCTTCTTCCAGGGCCACGCCTCCCCCGGCATCTACGCCCGCGCCTTCCTCGAGGGACGCCTCAGCGAGGCCGACCTGGACAGCTTCCGGCAGGAGAAGAGCAAGAAGCACGGCGACGCCGAGCCGCTGCCCTCCTACCCGCACCCGCGCAGCATGCCCCACTTCTGGCAGTTCCCGACGGTGTCGATGGGCCTGGGCCCGATGAACGCCATCTACCAGGCCGCGTTCAACAGGTACCTGCACAACCGCGGGATCAAGGACACCAGCCAGCAGCACGTGTGGGCCTTCCTCGGCGACGGCGAGATGGACGAGCCGGAGTCGCGCGGCCTGCTCCACGTGGCCGCCAACGACGAGCTGGACAACCTGACCTTCGTGGTCAACTGCAACCTGCAGCGTCTCGACGGACCGGTGCGCGGCAACGGCAAGATCGTGCAGGAGCTCGAGAGCAACTTCCGCGGTGCCGGCTGGAACGTCATCAAGGTGCTGTGGGGACGCGGCTGGGACGAGCTCATCGCCCGGGACACCTCCGGCGCGCTGATCAACCTGTTCAACTCCACCCCGGACGGCGACTACCAGACCTACCGCGCCAACGACGGCGCGTTCATCCGCGACCACTTCTTCGGCCGGGACCCGCGCACCAAGGAGATGGTCAAGGACTGGAGCGACCACGACATCTGGTGGAAGCTCAAGCGCGGCGGTCACGACTACCACAAGGTCTACGCCGCCTACAAGGCCGCGACGGAGCACACCGGCCAGCCCACCGTCATCCTCGCCCACACGATCAAGGGCTACAGCCTGGGCACGCACTTCGCCGGTCGCAACGCGACCCACCAGATGAAGAAGATGACCCTCGACGACCTCAAGGGCTTCCGGGACAACCTGCGCATCCCGATCACCGACGAGCAGCTCGAGGCCGATCCCTACAAGCCGCCCTACTACCACCCGGGCGAGGACGACGAGGCGATCCGCTACATGCAGGAGCGGCGCTCCCGCCTCGGCGGCTACCTGCCCAAGCGCGAGCCGGAGAAGGCGGTCCGGCTCAAGCTGCCCGACGAGAAGGTCTACGACGTCGCCAAGAAGGGCTCGGGCAAGCAGCAGGTCGCCACCACGATGGCCCTGGTCCGGATCTTCAAGGAGTGGATGCGCGACAAGGAGTTCGGCAAGCACCTGGTGCCGATCATCCCCGACGAGGCCCGCACCTTCGGCATGGACAGCTTCTTCCCCACCGCGAAGATCTACAACGTCCACGGCCAGAACTACACCTCGGTGGACGCCGACCTGATGCTCGCCTACAAGGAGTCCGAGAGCGGGCAGATCTGGCACGTGGGCATCAACGAGGCCGGCTCGGTCGCCGCGTTCACGGCCGCCGGGAGCTCCTACGACACGCACGGCGTGCCGATGGTGCCGTTCTACATCTTCTACTCGATGTTCGGCTTCCAGCGCACCGGAGACGGCATCTGGGCGGCGGCCGACCAGCTCTCCCGCGGGTTCCTGATCGGCGCCACGGCCGGGCGGACCACGCTGACGGGCGAGGGCCTGCAGCACGCCGACGGCCACTCGCCGCTGCTGGCGTCCACGAACCCGGCCTGCGTCGCCTACGACCCCGCCTACGCCTACGAGCTGGCGCACATCCTGCCCGCCGCCCTGGAGCGGATGTACGGCGAGGACCCCGAGGACGTCTTCTACTACATCAACGTCTACAACGAGCCGATGTCCCAGCCGGCCGAGCCGGAGGACGTCGACGTGGAGGGCATCGTCCGCGGCATGCACCGCATCAAGCGCTCGGAGCCGGCCGGGGAGGGGCGCCACGTGCAGCTGCTGGCCTCGGGCGTGGGCGTGCCCTGGGCGCTGGAGGCCGAGGAGCTGCTGCGCGAGGACTGGGGGGTCAGCGCCGACGTGTGGTCGGTCACCTCCTGGCTGGAGCTGCGCCGCGAGGCGATGGACTGCGACGAGCAGGCCTTCCTGCACCCGGAGCAGGAGCGCCGCGTGCCCTACGTGACGCGGCGCCTGTCCGAGGGCAGCGGTCCGGTCATCGCCACGAGCGACTACATGCGTGCGGTCCAGGACCAGATCGCCCCCTGGGTGCCCGAGGACTACTACCCGCTGGGCGCCGACGGCTTCGGCTTCGCCGACACCAGGGCGGCCGCCCGCCGGTTCTTCCACATCGACGGTCCGTCGATGGCGGTCAAGGCGCTCCAGATGCTGGCCGACCGCGGCGAGATCGACCCGGACGTTCCGCGCCAGGCGTTCGAGAAGTACCAGCTCCTCGACGTCAACGCCGGCACCTCCGGCAACGTGGGCGGCGACGCCTGACCGGGAGGCGCACGGCATACCCGCCGACGACGGCACCGGCCCGGCACTAGGCTGGGTCGGTGCCGCCCGCGGAGACCGCCCCCGAGACGTCCGGCGCCGACACCCTGCCCCGTCGCGCCGGCGAGCTGGCGACCCGTGCCGCGCAGCGGATGTCGGCCGAGCACGCCTGGTTCCGCACCCTCAGCCCCGACGACCGCTCGTGGGTCGGTCTGGTGGCGCAGGCCGGCATCAACGCGCTCCTGCGGTGGTATGCCGCAGGGGCACCCGAGGACGACGTGTCCGGCGGGCTGTTCGCCTCCGCGCCGCGCAGCCTCGCGCAGACGATCACGCTGCGCCAGGCCCTCGACCTGACCCGCACCGCCATCGCCACGGTCGAGGACGCGGTGCCCGAGCTGGTCGGTGAGGACGAGCAGGCGAGGCTGCGCGAGGCGGTGCTGCGCTACTCGCGCGACGTCGCCTTCGCCGCGGCGGCCGTCTACGCCCGGGCCGCCGAGCAGCGCGGCGGGTGGGACGCACGCCTGGAGTCCCTCGTCGTGCACGCGGTCGTGCGCGGCGAGGCCGACGACACCCTCGCGTCGCGGGCCGCCGAGCTGGGCTGGGAGGACGTGACCGGCGTCTGCGTGGTGGTCGGCGACCTGCCCGAGGGCGAGTCCGGGGCCGCGCTGACGGCGCTGCGGGACGGCGCCAGGCGGCTCGGCCGGGACGCGCTCATCGCGGCGCTCGGCTCCCGCGTGGTGTGCGTGCTCGGCGGCTCCGACGACGGCCTGGAGGACGCCGGCCGGCTCACCGCCTACTTCGGGCGGGGACCGGTGGTCGTCGGACCGCGCGTGCCGCACCTGTTCGCGGCCGGCCGCAGCGCCCGGGCCGCGCTGTCCGGCGCCGACGCGTGCCGGGCCTGGGTGCGGGCGCCGCGGCCGGTGGCCGCCGACGAGCTGCTGCCCGAACGTGCCCTGCTCGGCGAGGTGCCG
>QEUR01000194.1 GCA_003577095.1 Acidobacteriota bacterium | reverse complement strand
TCTCCTGCTCGCGCTCGATCGCCTCGAAGAGCGCCTTGAAGTTGCCCTTGCCGAAGCCGAGCGAGCCGTGCCGCTCGATGAGCTCGAAGAAGACGGTCGGGCGGTCCTGCACCGGCCGGGTGAAGATCTGCAGCAGGTAGCCGTCCTCGTCGCGGTCGACGAGGATGCCGCGCTTCTGCAGCTCCTCGATCGGCACCCGGACCTGGCCGATCCGCTCGCGCAGCTCGGGGTCCTCGTAGTAGGAGTCCGGCGTCTCGAGGAACTCGATGCCGTTGGCGCGCATGTGGTCGACGGTGGCGAGGATGTCGCCGGTCGCCAGCGCCAGGTGCTGCGCGCCGGGGCCGCGGTAGAACTCGAGGTACTCGTCGATCTGGGACTTCTTCTTGGCCACCGCGGGCTCGTTGAGCGGGAACTTCACCCGGTGGTTGCCGTTGGCCACGACCTTGGACATCAGCGCGGAGTAGTCGGTGGCGATGTCGTCACCGATGAACTCGGCCATGTTCACGAAGCCCATGACCTTGTTGTAGAACTCCACCCACTGGTCCATCTTGCCCAGCTCGACGTTACCGACGACGTGGTCCAGGGCCTGGAACAGCCGCTTCGGCTCGCCCTCGCGCTTGACGTAGGTCGAGCTCTTCTCGACGTAGCCGGGCAGGTAGGGGCCGGTGTAGCCATAGCCCTCTCCGGTGCGCTGCACGAGCGTGTGGCGCGTCTCGCCGTAGGTCGCGATCGCCGCGACGCGGACCCTGCCGTGCTCGTCCTCCAGGTCCTCCGGCTCCTGCAGGACGGTGGCGCCGATCGAGCGGGCGTGCGCGATGCACCGGTCGACGTCCGGGACCTCCAGGGCGATGTCGACGACGCCGTCGCCGTGGCGGCGCACGTGGTCGTGCAGCTCGCTCTCGGGGTCGACGCCCCCCTTGACGACGAACTTGATCGAGCCGCTGCGCAGCACGAACGACTTGTGGTCGCGGTTGCCCGTCTCCGGACCCTCGTAGCCCACGAGCTCCATGCCGAAGGCGGACTGGTAGTAGTGCGCGGCCTGGGTGGCGTTGCCCACCACGAAGACGATGGCGTCCCAGCCCGTGACGGGGAAGACGTCGGTGGTCTCGTCGTAGGGCACGAGCCCGACGAGCTGCTTGAGCTGGTCGAGCTCGAGCTCGGCGTCCAGCTCCTGGTCGGTGAGGTTGACGGCGGTGTCGGTCATGCTCCGAGAGTGTCCTCCACGGGGTATGCGGCGCAAGCTCCCCCCGACCGGGTGGTCACCCTGCACAGAATGTCCTGACCAGACGGCGAGATCGTGCACACTTTGTCCATGGAACGCGCGATCGACGACCTGGATGCCCGGCTCCTGGCGCTCCTCGAGGAGGACCCGGCCGTCGGGGTGCTGGGAGCCTCGCGCCGCCTGGGCGTGGCCCGCGGCACCGTGCAGAGCCGGCTCGACAAGCTGGTCTCTCGCGGCGTGATCCGCAGCTTCGCCCCGCAGCTGGACCCCGCGCACCTGGGCTACCCGGTGATGGCCTTCTGCACCCTGGAGATCCGGCAGGGCACCGGGGGCGGACCGGTGGTGGCGCACGTGAGCGGCATACCCGAGGTGCTGGAGGCCCACACGATCACCGGCTCTGGCGACCTGATGATCAGGGTCGTGGCGCGGGACAACCCCGACCTGCAGCGGGTGATCGACGAGGTGGTCGCCCACCCGCTGGTGGAGCGGTCCTCGACGGTCATCTGCCTGTCGACGAGGGTGCCCTACCGGACCCGGCCGCTCCTCGGCGGCGCTCAGGACCCGGAGCGGCCGACGTAGGAGGGAGCGCCGGGGCCGCGACGGCCCGTGGTGCTCAGCCGCAGGGCAGCAGGCCGAGGGCCTCCTTGAGCTGCAGCACCCGGTGCAGGGAGGCGTCGACCCGGGCGGCGAAGTCGGCGTCGGTGCCGGCCAGCTCGGCGATCTGGGCGACCATGCCGGCGCCCGAGGCGGTGGCGCCGGTGAGCACGACGTCCCCGCCTGCCCGGATGAAGTCGGTCGCGGGCTGCACCCCGCTCAGGCCGCGCACCGCGGCGGCGTTGACGTCGTCGGAGATGACGACGCCGTCGTAGCCCATCTGCCGGCGCAGCAGGCCGTCCACGACCGCCGCGGAGAACATCGCCGGGTGCTCGGCGTCGACGTTCGGGTAGAGCGCGGAGCTGACCATCACGGTGCTCGCCCCCGCGTCGATGCCGGCGGCGAAGGCGTCGAGGTAGGGGTCGTCGGCGGTGAGCACGTCGTCGACGAGGCCGTCGGTGGTGAAGTCGGGGTTGCCGGTGATGCGGCCGATGCCCGGGAAGTGCTTGACGGAGGTCGCGACCCCGGCCCGCTCCATGCCGCGGATGAAGGGCACGATCCCGGCCGCGACGGTCTGCGGGTCGTGGCCGTACTCCCTGTCCCACTGGCCGATCGGATCGTTGCCGCGGCCCAGCTCGGCGGGCACGACGTCGGCGACCGGCGCGAGGTTGAGGTTGACCCCGGCCGCGGCCAGCTGCTCGCCCCAGACGGTGGCGTCCCGGGTCAGCTGGTCGGCCCCCAGCGAGGCCTGGACGAGGGCGGTCGGCATGTCCGAGAAGCCGGGGCCGCGCAGCTGCTGGACCTCGCCCCCCTCCTGGTCGGCCGCCACCAGCAGGCCGACTCCCCCGGTGGCGCCGTCGGTGGCCAGGTCCTGCATGGTGGCCGACGCGGCGGCGATCTCCTCGACGCTGCCGGTCCAGCCCCCCAGGTAGAGCACGTTGCCCACGTGCCCGTCCTGCACGACCGGGGCCAGGCTGGACGGGGCGCTGCCGACCTGGAGCGCGACCATCACCAGCTGACCGGCACGCTGCCGCGGCGAGAGCTGCTCGGCGACCTCGTCCACGCAGCTGGGCGGCGTGGTCGTCGTGGACGGGACCGCGGACGTGCCGGCCGCGGAGGTCGGGGCGGCGGACGAGGTGCCCGCCGGGCTCGTGCTCGTGGCCGCGGTGGATGAGGTGGATCCCGTGGAGGCCGAGGCGTCCGTCGGCGTCGGCAGGCCCGTCGGGCCGGGCTCGCCGGTGTGCACCGCGCAGCCGGCCAGCGCCAGGCCGACCATGACGGCGACCGGTCCGGTGGCTCTGGTCCTCGGCATGGCCACGACGCTACGCGCCGCTAGCGCCGCGAGCGAGCGCGGACCGGCGCCCGGCCCGCGGACCCGGAGCGGCGGCGGGCGTCGCGCCGGTCCGTGACCACCACCGACACGATGAGGACGAGCCCCCCGACGGCGGCCAGGAGGAAGAAGACCATCGCGACGGCGGGGTAGCCGAGCAGGGTGACCTCGCTCTCCACCCGCATCGTGAGCGCTGCGCCGACGATGATGGCCGAGAGCACCAGGCCGACGACCAGACGGGTCGTCAGGTGCTGGGCCACGCGGAGCAGCCGCTCCTCGTCGAAGGCGTTGACCCGCAGGGTCAGCTCCCCGTCGCCGAGGGCGTCCAGCAGCCGGTTGGCGCGCCGGGGCAGCTGGGCGGTGAAGGTCTTGGCCTCCATCGCCGCCGCCATCAGCGAGCCGGGCGTGGTGCTCAGGCCCCTGCGCAGGAGCTGGTCCACGTTGGCCCGCACGGCCTCCGACGGGCTGAAGTCCGGGTCGAGGTGCATCGTGGCCCGGTCGAGGTTGAGCAGCGCCTTGCCGATCATCGCCATCTCCGGCGGCGGGCGCAGGCCGTGGGCGCCCGACAGGCGGGACAGCTCGACCATGACGCCGCCGGCGTCGACGTCGCCCCCCGCCGCGACCGCCCCGGAGACGAGGTGGGTGACGTCGTCGCGGAAGCGGGCGGCGTCGTGGTCCTCCAACGGGTGGCCCATCTCCGCCAGGACCCTCGCCGCCTCCTCGCCGTCGCCGTCGGAGATCGCCAGGAGCAGCTTGATGACCGAGTCCTGCACCCGGCGCGGCACGGTCGCGACCATGCCCAGGTCGATCAGCGCCAGCCGCCCGTCGTCGGTGAGGATCATGTTGCCCGGGTGGGGGTCGGCGTGGAGGACGCCCTCGTCGAGGATCATCCGCAGGTAGGCGCGGAAGAGCTCCTCGCTGATCTGCTTCCCCTCGACCGAGAGCATGCCCAGCTCCCCGATGTCGGTGACCTTGCGGCCCTCCACCCTCTCCATCGTCAGGACCCGGGAGGTGGTGTAGTCGTCCAGCGGCTGGGGCACGAAGAGGTGCTCGTCGTCCTCGGTCAGCTCGCCGAAGGTCCGCAGGTTGCGGGCCTCCTGCACGTAGTCCAGCTCGCCGGCCAGGGAGCGGCGGAACTGCTCGAGCAGGTCCGCCGCGCCGTAGCGGCGTCCGAGCTCGGTGTGCCGGTCGACCGCGGTGGCCAGGCGGGACAGGACTTCCATGTCCTGGGCGACGGCCTCCCGCACGCCCGGGCGCTGCACCTTGACGACGACGTCCTTGCCGCTGCGGGTCCGGGCCCGGTGCACCTGCCCGAGCGAGGCCGCGGCCATCGGCTCGAGGTCGAACTCGGAGAACAGGTGGCGCAGCCCGGCTCCGAGCTCCTCCTCCACGATGCCCGCGGCGACCCGGCCGTCGAAGGGCGCGACGTCGTCCTGGAGCCGGGAGAGCGCGTCGGTGTAGGCCGCCGGCAGCAGGTCGTGACGCGTGGAGAGCAGCTGGCCGAGCTTGATCCAGGTCGGCCCCATCCGTTCCAGGTCGGCGGCGAAGGCCTCGGCGGTCGCGGGGCTCCCGTCCTCGCCGGACGTCCCGAGGTCCACCCCGCCGAGGCCGCTGCCGGTGACCAGGTCCGACCTGCCGTAGCGCAGCAGGAGCCGGACGAGGTCGACGTAGCGGCTCAGCGAGCCTGCTGCTTCCTGGGACACACGGGCCTCCGTCGCGGGTCGCCCGGTCGCCGGTGCTCGGGGCGTCGGGTGCTGGGATGGGTGCCGCACACCCTAACCGGTCCGCGGCTCCGGGCCGGTCAGGAGGCGGCCGAGCCGTCCCGCGGCCGCGAGCACCTGGTCGTCCACCGGCGGCGGGGGTCCCATCGTGATCACCCCGACCGACGCCTCGATCCCGAGGACGCCCGGGACCGCCGCCGCGACGCCGTAGGCCCCGAGCTGCAGCTCCCCCGTCGTCGTGGTGGTCCCGTCCGCGGTGCCGCTGCGCTCCTCCAGGATGGCCCGCCCGGCCGCTCCCCGCTCCAGCGGGTGGCGGCTCCCGACGCGGTAGGCGACGTGGAAGTCGGTCCACGTCGGCTCGATCACCAGCAGCGCCACGGCGTGCTCCCCCTCGGCGACGGTGAGGTGGGCGGTCGCGCCCGCCCGGTCGGCGAGCTCCTGCAGCACCGGCCGGGCCACCTCCACGAGGACCGGCCGGACGGCATACTGCAGCCTGGCGACGCCGAGCCCCAGGCGGTAGCGTCCGTCCTCGCCGCGCGTGACGAAGCCGCGGGCGTCGAGGGTGGCGACCAGGCGGTAGACGACCGGGCGGGCGAGGCCGAGCCGCTCGGCGAGCTCGCTCATCGTCAGGCCGCGGACGTTGCCCGGCGCGCCGAGGGTCTGCAGGACCTGCAGGCCACGGTCCAGGGTCTGGGCGGTCTCGGGTCGCTTCGCCACGGCAGGCACGCTAGCAGCGGTGCCGCGGGGCCCTGGCTGCTCCGGCCGGTCAGCGACGCCCGACGAACCAGTTGCGGATGCGCTCGATCCGCGCCTGGACCTGCTCCGAGGAGGCGGTGGCCAGCTCCGGGCCACCGCAGGTGCGCCGCAGCTCGGCGTGGACGACCGCGTGCGGCTGGCCCTTCTTCTGCGCGTAGGCGGAGACCAGCTTGTTGAGCTCCTTGCGGTGCTCGGCGAGCGCGCGGTGGGCCGACACGGCCTCGGCGCGCTCGCGCCCGCCGCCGCGCCGCACCTGCTTCCGCTGCCGCTCGCGCAGGACGTGGGCCACCTGGTCCGGCTCGAGGAGGCCGGGGAGGCCGAGGAACTCCTCCTCGTCGGCCGACCCGGGCAGCCCGCCGAGACCGAACTGCTCGGCGTCGAAGAGGACGTGGTCGAACTCCGCGTCCGAGCCGAGCGCCTCGTAGCTGCCCTCGAGCTCGCCCGAGGCGGGCGCGTCGGCGTTGGCGGCGGCGACCAGCCCGTCCTCCTCGGACCACAGCTGGTCCTCGTCGTCGGCGGGCCTCCGGTTGAGCGCGTGGTCGCGCTCGACCTC
>QEUR01000193.1 GCA_003577095.1 Acidobacteriota bacterium | reverse complement strand
GCCGGCCGGCCTCCCGCGCCCGCACCGCGGCCCAGTCCACCGGCACGAACTCCCCCAGCTCATCCAGCCTCACCAGAGCGCTCCCCGCTGCGATCGCCTCCCGCACACGCAACGCCTGCTCCTCGCTCAACCCCTCGTGGGCCACGCCATCCACCCCCTCCCCGGGTGCCGATCCGTGCTCCCCACACTACCCCACCATTCGGACACACGTTCTAGATATCCACAGCGTGTCGCACATTATTTCGAACCCGTCGCGGGTTCCGAAACCGTCCCGCCGAGTCCGTCCGGAGCGCCGGACCGGAAGTCCCGGACCTAGCCGAGCACCTTGACGACCGCTGAGTGGTCGAGGTCGCCGTCCCCCCGCTCGACCACCTCGGCGTAAAGGTCGCGGACAACCTCGGAGACCGGCTGGCGGACCGCGTACCTGCGCCCCGCCTCCAGGATGATCGAATGGTCCTTCAGCTGGTTGCGGCAGTTGCCGCCGCCGGTGAAGTCCCCGGAGAGGTAGCGCCCGCCCTTCTGCCGCAGCGCCTCCGAGCCGGCCAGCCCCCCGCCGAGCACCTCCAGGACGGCCCCGACGTCGAGGCCGCCGGCCTCGGCCAGCCGGACCGCCTCGCCGAGCGCGACCAGGGTCGCCCCAACGACCGCCTGGTTGCAGGCCTTGGTCAGCGAGCCCGCGCCGAGCGGTCCCAGGTGACGCACGGTGCTGCCCATCGCCCCGAGCAGCGGACCCACCCGCTCGACGTCCTCGGCCTCTCCGCCGACCATGATCGACAGCCTCCGGTCCTCCGCACCCGCCGGGCCACCGCTCACCGGGGCGTCCACGAGCCTCACGCCACGGGTGCGCAGCTCCTCGCCCAACGCGGCGACGCGCACCGGGCTCACCGTGCTGGTGACGACCAGGGTCGGTGGCTGCCCGCCCCCCGTCTCAGGCTCCGCCCACCCCGCCAGCAGCCCGTCCGGACCGTCGAGAAGCGCCTCCAGCTGGGGCAGGTCGGGCAGCATCGCCACCACGATGGCGGCTCCCCGGGCCACCTCGCGGGGCGTGGTCGCCACGGCCACGGTAGGTGCCAGCTCGCGGAGCCGGTCGACCCTGCTCGCCGTGCGGTTCCATGCCACGACCCGGAGGCCCGCGTCCGCGAGCGCGTGCGCCATGGGCATCCCCATGGGCCCCAGCCCGAGGAAGCCGACCGTCTGCTGCTGCGAGGTGTCCATGGGCCCATCATGGGCCGTGACGGCCACTGTCGAGCGCTCGCACGCACAGCACGCGGGGGCCACGAGCGGTTGTCAAGACCCCCGTGCCGTGAGTCACTGGACGGGTGCCGACCGACGACCACCGGGTCCGGGTGGGGATCTCCGGCTGGCGCTACCCGCGCTGGCGCGGCGTCTTCTACCCGCCCGGACTCCCCCAGCGCCGCGAGCTGGAGCACGCCGCCTCGTTGCTGTCGACCGTGGAGGTCAACGGCTCGTTCTACTCCCTCCAGCGGCCCAGCAGCTACGCCGCCTGGGCCGCGCAGACGCCCGACGACTTCGTCTTCGCCGTCAAGGGCAGCCGCTTCATCACCCACCTGAAGAAGCTGCGCTACGTCGACACGGCGCTGGCCAACTTCCTGGCCTCCGGGCCGCTCGCCCTGGGTGCCAAGCTCGGCCCGGTGCTCTGGCAGCTCGGGCCCCGGCACCGGTATGACGCGGAGCAGCTCGACGCCTTCCTCACCCTGCTCCCCCGGACCCACGGCGGGGCGGCCACCCTGGGAGGGGGTCACGACGACCGGCTGAAGGAGACGGCATACCTGCAGGTCGCGGAGCCCGACCAACCCCTGGAGCACGTGCTCGAGGTGCGCCACCCGAGCTTCGCCGAGGACCCGGGCTTCCTCGACCTGCTGCGCCGGCAGGGCGTGGGGGTCGTGGTCTCCGACTCCGCCGGCCGCTACCCGGTGATCGACGCGGTGACCAGCGGCGTGGTCTACGTGCGACTGCACGGCGACACCGAGCTGTACGTCAGCGGCTACTCGGAGGAGGCGCTGCAGCGGTGGGCCGCGCGGGTGCGCGGCTGGGCGACGGAGGCCGACGTCTACGTCTACCTCGACAACGACGCCAAGGTGCACGCCCCTCATGACGCGCAGCGGCTCGCGCGGATCCTCGGGGTGGGACCCGGGTCGGCCGGCGCCGACGGCCTACCCTGAGGGCGTGCCGGAGGACTTCCTGATCGCCCGGAACCCGGAGGAGGGCACGACGCTGCCCTACCTGCTGCGGATCCCGCTCGGCCCGGACGGCATCGTGCTCAAGGCGCGCGAGACCTGGCCCCGGACCGGCAAGGTCTACTGCCACCGTGCGGTGGGCTGGCCGCGGGACCCGGAGGTGGTCGAGGCGGTGCCGGTGCGCTCGTGCGTGCAGCGCGGCGCCGCCATCGACCTGGTCCTGGACCGCGGGCGCGAGAACCGATCCCAGTTCGTCCTCACCCGCGTGCGCGGCGGGCGCGAGGCGATCTTCTGGCAGACGGCAAGGACCTCCAGGCAGGCCAAGCCGTCGGTGTCCCTGCCCACCGCACGCGCTTCGGGCGTGGCGGGGCTGGAGATCATCGTGGACAGCCACGAGCGCTACGCCTGGAAGTTCGAGCACCAGCAGGCCACGACGGTGCGGCAGGCGCTGCGGGCCGGCGACTACGGCGTGCGGGTCGGCGACCGGGTCGTGGCGGCCGTCGAGCGCAAGTCGCTGCAGGACCTCGTCGGCACGCTCACCAGCGGGCGGATGCGATACCTGCTGGCCGACCTCGCCGCCCTGCCCGCGGCCGCGGTGGTCGTGGAGGACCGCTACTCGGGCGTCTTCAAGCTCGACCGGGTCCGTCCGGCCACGGTCGCCGACGCGCTCGGCGAGTGCCAGGCCCGCTTCCCGTCGGTGCCGGTGGTCTTCTGCGAGACGCGGGCCCTGGCGCAGGAGTGGACCTACCGCTTCCTCGCCGCCGCGCTCGTCCACGCGGGCGAGACCTCGCACGCCGAGAGCGAGGCCTCCCCCCTGCCCTCCGCCGCCGCGCCGAGCGCCGCGCAGGTGCGCGCCTGGGCCCGCGAGCAGGGGTATGCCGTCTCCGACCGCGGGCGCATCCCGCGCGAGGTCCTCGACGCGTTCGCCCGCCGCAGCGGGTGAGGCGGCCGGCGGGTGGGTCGCGACGGGCGGGGCTACTCGCCGGCGAGCGCCGAGCGGTGCGTCGCGGCCAGCTCCGGGTAGTGCGAGATGCCGCTCATCAGCCCCTCGCGCTCCTCCTGGGTGAGCTCACGGCGGACCTTGGCCGGCACCCCGGCCACGAGGGAACCGGGCGGGATCTGCATACCCTCGAGGACGACGGCGCCCCCGGCGACCAGGCAGGACTCGCCGATCGAGGCGCCGTTCATCACGACCGCGCCCATGCCGACGACCGTGCCGCTGCCGACCGAGCAGCCGTGCAGCACGGCCGCGTGCCCCACCGTGACGTCGTCCGCCACGACGGCCGGGAAGCCGACATGGGTGTGGACGACGGCGTTGTCCTGGAAGTTGACGCGCTCGCCGACGGTGATCGGCTCCACGTCGCCGCGCAGGGAGGCGCCGTACCAGACGGTGCTCCCCGCGCCGATCCGCACGCTGCCGCTGACCACGCTGTTGGGCGCCAGCCACGCGTCGGGGTCGATCTCCGGGCGCCGGTCGCCCAGCGCCAGCACCAGTCCGGTCGTGCTCATCGTCTCTCCTCGTTGCGGTGGCTCGCTACGGTGACCCATCCTGCCCGAGGGGCTGTCCTCCGCAGACGCCGGGAGGGCGTGGCCGGCTGAGTAGGCTGGCCGACATGGCGCTCGACCTCACCGCCGTCAAGCCGGACCCGGCCCTGCTCGACCTGCCGTGGCGGCTGCCGCTGGAGGACTGGCCGCCGGAGCACCTGGCCGCCCTCCCCCGAGGCATCTCCCGGCACGTCGTGCGCTTCGCGCGGCTGTCCGGCCAGGTCGTGGCGGTCAAGGAGATCAGCGAGCCGCTGGCCCGGCGGGAGTTCCAGACCCTGCGCAACCTGCGGCGGCTGGGGCTCCCCGCCGTCGAGCCCCTGGCTGTGGTCTCCGGGCGGGTCGACGCCGACGGCGAGCCGCTGGACGCCTGCCTGGTCACCCGGCACCTGCGCTTCTCGCTGCCCTACCGCGCGGTGTTCTCGCAGCGGCTGCGGCCCGACACCGCGCGGCGCACCCTCGACGCCCTGGCGGTGCTGCTGGTCCGGCTGCACCTGGCCGGCTGCTTCTGGGGCGACGTGTCGCTGTCCAACACGCTGTTCCGCCGGGACGCCGGCGAGTTCGCGGCATACCTGGTGGACGCGGAGACGGCCGAGATCCACCCAGCGCTGTCCCGGGGACAGCGCGAGCACGACCTGTTCATCGCGCACGGCAACATCGCCGGGGAGCTGATGGACCTCGAGGCCGGCGGCCAGCTGGACGAGGGCGAGGACCCGGTCGAGATCGCCGACCTGATCATGCACCGCTACGACCTGCTGTGGAACGAGCTGACCGGCGAGGAGCGCTTCGAGCAGGGCGACCGCTGGCGGGTGGAGGACCGCATCCGCCGGCTGAACAACCTCGGCTTCGACGTGGACGAGCTGGAGATGAGCACCGACGTCGACGGCACCCACATCCGGATCGAGCCGAAGGTCGTCGACGCCGGCCACCACTCGCGCCGGCTCATGCACCTCACCGGGCTGGACGTGGAGGAGAACCAGGCCCGGCGGCTGCTCAACGACCTGGACTCCTACCGGGCGGCGACCGACCGGCTGGGCGACGACGAGGAGCTCGTGGCGCACGACTGGCTGGCGCGGGTCTACGAGCCGATCACCCGATCGGTGCCCCGGGAGCTGCGCGCCAAGCTGGAGCCGGCCGAGATCTTCCACGAGCTGCTCGAGCACCGCTGGTACCTCTCCGAGCGCGCCGGCCACGACACCTCGCTGGAGGACACCGTCGCCGACTACGTCCGGACCGTGCTCCCCGGCCGTCCCGACGAGGTCGCGGTCGTCGGCGTCGACACCGAGGAGATCCCGATCCGGGCGCACCTGGACTCCTGAGGCGGGCCGCGCGGTGCGGCCGTCCCGGTCCCGAGCTAGTTGACGTCCCCCAGCCACACCGGCCGGGTGGCCGGGTCCTCGTTGAGCCAGGCCGCGAGCCGACGCGGGTAGAGCGGGGAGCCGACGAGCTCCCCGACCGGCACCCAGCGCACGCCGGTCTGCGCCGCGTCGGGCAGCACCGCGCCCTGCAGCGGCACCTCGCCCACCGGCAGCCCGTCGCGGGGCGGCACCCCGACCAGCTCGCACCAGAACCACAGCTCGGTCTGCTGGAACCCGGTGTCCCACTCGGGGAAGTGGTGCGCCCCGATGTAGTCGCGCCCGCAGGCCAGGGCGCCCACCCGGACGCGGTAGCCGGTCTCCTCCAGCACCTCGCGCACGACGTTGTCGACCTTGGTCTCCCCGAAGTCCTGCCCGCCGCCCGGGGTGAGCCAGAACTCCCCGGTCCCCCCGTGCAGCACGGTGACCAGCAGCCGGTCGTCCACAACGACGAGCGCGCGGGTGGCCGGGCGGACGTGGGGCACCAGGCTCAGGCCCGCCGCGTCCGCGCGATCTCGTAGAGCGCCACCGCCGTCGCGATCCCCGCGTTGAGCGACTCGGTGGCCGCGACCATCGGGATCGAGACGACCTGGTCGCAGGTCTCGCGCACCAGCCGCGACAGGCCCTTGCCCTCCGAGCCGACCACGACGACCAGCGGCTGGTCGGCCAGCTCCAGGCCCGGCAGCGACACGTCGCCGCCGGCGTCCAGCCCGACCACGAAGAAGCCTGCCTTGCGGTAGGACTCGAGCGCCCGGGTCAGGTTGGTCGCCTGCGCCACCGGGATGCGCGCGGCGGCACCGGCCGCGGTCTTCCACGCCGAGGCGGTCATCCCCGCCGAGCGGCGGGCCGGCACGACGACGCCGTGCCCGCCGAAGGCGCCGACCGAGCGGATGATCGCGCCGAGGTTCCTCGGGTCGGTGATGCCGTCCAGCGCCACGATGAGCGGCGTGCCGGGGAGCTCGACGTCGAGGAGGTCATCGGGGTGGGCGTACTCGTAGGCCGGCACCTGCAGCGCCACGCCCTGGTGGACGGCCCCGTCGGTGATCCGGTCCAGCTCGGCCCGGGGCGCCTCGAGAAGGGCGACGCCCTGCTCGGTC